>JAHIOR010000055.1 GCA_018895125.1 Patescibacteria group bacterium
ATTAACAGATAAACCATCAAAAAAGCCCAGATTAAGTCTTCTAAGGGGATAATCTGAAAGAGACGAAAAGGAAAAACAGTCTCGGGCACAATCCAGGCCCCGCTAGAAACAGCCAAAATATCTACAGTGACTGCTGGGATTAAGCATAAAGAAGCGAAAACAAGGGCTTTTTTAATCTGTCCCTTACTCGCCCTTAAAGACAAATAAGCAGCCGGGATCCCGAAAAAGAAGAGCGTGGATAGTAAATAGGAAACATTTAAGCCCAGGGAAAGAAACCTGGCTATGACAATAAATAAACAGAGTAATAATAAATCTCTCCCTTTTTTATTTAAAAACTTAGTCAACATTTGGCTTTACTGCTTAAGTTTGTTTCTAGCTCCCCAATAAGAGATTGGCTTCCTTTATTATCGGATAGAGATGCTTTGGCAATAGCTTCAGCCTTCTTGAAAGCGTCTCTGTGTCCGTCTTTAAAAGATCTTCAACCAGCATAATATCTCTGGAAACCAAAACATCTTTCAAATGCCCTTTTAAAGAAGGAAGAATGGTTATCGGATAAAGGCCGTTTTCTTCTATTAAATATTCAAGGCCTTTGTTGCTCGGATGCCTCCAGCCCAAAAGCTCAATCCCCTGGCAACAAGAATAAGCAGCAGCTCTTGAAGTAAACTTCTCATTAGTAACCATGATTGATCTGATCTGGCAATCCTTGTAAATATCGCTCTTAAAATAGGGACCGGCTAAAAGATCAAGAAACCTGGCGTGATTAGCTAAAACATTATCTAAATGAACTTTATCCCCAGCTATATTTCTATACTTACATTCACCGACATAAACTAAGTTATCCTTCTTGGCCAAAAAATCAATCTCGTAATCTTCCAAGCAGGCTCCGGATAAATAGACATTGGTTCTGACCTCATTGCCCAACCTAGTAAAAACTTCGCCGATAAACTTTTCAAAAGGGAAACCGCTTGGACCCAGCCTTCTCATCCCTGCCTTTAAACTAAACCTCATATTAACTCTGGGATTTTCCTGATAAAGGATCTTTTTTATCTGCTGATAAATAACCGAAGTTTTCATCCCTGATTTAACCTTAAATTCAATCAAAGCCACGACTTTTTCAGCCAAAGCTTTAGAAGCGCCAGCCCGACGGGTTGACTTGTAAACCTTCTGAGAAGAAAAAGGTTCTCTGTCTCCGCTGGAATTGATAACGTATTTTTTCACCATAGCTATTTTCTTTCAACCACATAAGATTTCTTTAATTTCTTTTTGAGCTTTCTCGTTTTCGCTGACCTGCTCTGGATCGTTAATTAACAATAAGGCCTCGAATTCGCCAATGTGAGTTTTTTCCTCTTTGGCAATATCAAGCAAAACTCTTTTTAAGCCATCGCTCTGGGCCATGGCTGCCAGCTGTTCGTAAAGATTAACCGCGTCAAGTTCAGCGATCATGCCAATTCTCATAATTTCTTTATCGATGTCTTCTTTTCTTACTTTACTTAAATCTAATGGTATTTGTGATAACATTGTTTTAAGTTAGCTAATTATCCTATATTATACCAAAAAATAATCGTTTAAGCGACTTTGAAATTATTAATCGAATTTTGGCTAAAAGGAAAAATCTATTATTCAACCACAACGCTTTCCATAATTACTGGCTCTAGTGGTTTATCGTCCTGACTAGTATTAACCTGGCCAATTTTATCCACTATTTCCTGACCCTTAATAACTTTGCCAAAAATAGTATAGTTATTGGGTAAAGGATAATCTTCAAGCATGATAAAAAACTGACTGCCGTTAGTATTAGGTCCGGCATTAGCCATGGCAACAACTCCTTTTTTGTAACCAGCCTTGTAAGATTCGGTTTCTGGATTAAGTTCGTCATCAAACTTGTATCCCGGACCACCCGTGCCATTACCATTAGGATCGCCGCCCTGAATCATGAAACCCCTGATAACCCGATGGAAAGTAAGATTGGTATAAAAACCTTTTTCGATTAAGCTGAGAAAGTTTTCAACTGTCTTGGGAGCATCGTCGTCATATGTCTGAATTCTAATCTCACCCATATTAGTGACTAGTTTGACTACATGCATGTTTGTTTCTTGTTCAGCTGGAGTTGAAAAAGGTTCAGACTCTTTTTCCGGCCTCAGGACGAAATAAATAACCAGACTGAGAATAAAAATAATAGCGATAACAACGACTATTTTAACTAAACTTTTGTTTTCCATAAATTGATTTTAGCAAGATAGTGATGGGGTTACAACTGCCTGGCCCGATGGCTGATGGTCCCAACATTCTCCAGGTTAGTTGACAGCCAACAGGAAAATAAATAAATCAAAGCCAAGAATGGATTGCGATGACGATAAAAGAATTGGGCCATGGCCGTCATGGTTTGATTACAGCAAGGAATCAACTCATCTTTAAAATTCCTACAATCTGCAAAAATACAGGCCTTAAAAAGATAAATAAAAACAAGGTAAAAAATCACCCACCAGATCAGGAAAAGGGATAATTTGCCCAAAGACGGTTTTAAAAATGATAAGACTTTTTGCATTTTCTCATTTTAACAAAAAATCGCCTTGATGGCGATTGAAATTACTCGCCCCGCCTGCCCGCAAACAGGCGGGCGGGCGGGGCAAAGTAGGTTTGTGACTAGATTCGGTTAACGTTGATGGCATTCGGGCCTTTTGGAGAATCGGCTTTCTCAAAAGAGACCTTGTCGCCTTCTTTGAGTTCGTCGTATCTAACGCCGCGAAGTTCATTGCTGTGGAAAAAAAGATCTTTCTCTTCTCCCTCAATGCTAATGAAGCCAAAACCTTTATCTGTCAGGGTTTTGATTGTTCCTTCCATGTTTTGGAAAATTACTGTTATTTTAAAATTGATGCTGTTAGAAACTCGACCGTATTTCGCATCTCGCTAAAGTATAGCATATTAACAATGCTAAGTCAATCCTGCCTTAATTAACGGTTATGAATTTCTCGTTGACAACTGGAAATAATTATCGGTTTTGCCAAAAGTCTACAATCTTTTTTCTCCTCTCGTCTACATTTAGGCTGCTGTCAATTCCCAAACCATTAAGGCAGCCACCGTCGCAATAAAGAATGTCTAATACTTTAAGCCAAGTGTTTTTTTCAAAATTATCCAGAGCCTTAACGCAATTCTCCCAACCAGAAACAACCTGATATTCGTCTTCGGCCAGCAAAGTTTCTAAATTATTGCTTTGGCTTAAACCTCCGGAAATTGGATAAAGTCTCGTAGCCATTTCCTCAAAATCAAAGCTAGAATCTTGATCTGCTATTTCATCTTTTAAATCAAAATGCTGAAAGACTTCTTTAAGTTCTTTAAAAGTTATAACCAAAATATCTAATTTTGAATAATCCTGAGCTTCAAGTTTTTTAACCGGGCAAGGACCGATAAAAACAGGTTTTGATGCCGGCCATTTTTCCTTTGCTATTCTGGCTGTATAAATCATTGGCGAATCAATCGGCGTCAGATATTTAACTAAATGAGGATATTTTGTCTTTATAATCCTGGTTAAGGAAGCGCAAGGAGAAGTGATTAGTTTTGCTTTCGGATCTTTAGTTAAAATCGCCATTAAATTCTTATTGGTCTCTTTGGCACCGACAGCCACCTCAATAACATGATTAAAACCAAGCCGTGCTAGCTTACCAACAATATCAGGATAAGAGAACATAATCGGAAAAGAAGGAGCCATCATGCCGGTCAGCTCCTTTTTTAACGACAATAATTCAATTAAAGAAGATATTTCTTTGTTCATTAAATCAAATCAATAACAAAATAAGCTATTAAACCACCGATTAGGGCCGTAACCAGCTGCATTAAACCCATTGAGGATAGAAATATCTTAGGCACTAAACTAATATTAACGTAGAAAAAAGCAGTCAAGAATAATATAGTTGATTTTAAAACCGAAGCAATAATAACCCGCCAAACAAAAGGCCATTTAAAACTGGCTAGCCTAACCAAAAGATAGTTTCCCAGCCAAATAAAAGGGATGAAATAAATCAGAAAAAACGTTAAAGGACCGAAAATAACCCCGTGAAGCAGGGCGCCAAGGCTCGGCAAAATAATTACCGGCCAGTGATTTTTAGAATCAAGTTTAATGGCGGCCACAAATAAAAGAGCATTGACGATTATGCCAATCAGCCATTGTGGAGAAGTGAAAATAGCTGGTATTGATAAAGCCAAGCCCGCCAAAATCAGGGATAAGTTTGCGGACGTAGCTCTTGCAATTGCCAATTTTTCTTTCATCGCCCTTAATACTATCAAAAAACCATGGTTTTGGCGACTCTTGACAGCATGCTAGTTCATGATAATATGAGGATTATCGAAAACAAAAGATGACAAACACAAGTTCCCCAGGGAACAATAACGACGAACCTCCAAGTAGTAGTTCCAAAAGAAAAATCATTTTAAAAACACCTGAAAGAAAGACCGGCTTTTTTCCTGTTCAGCCGGATTTTTTAATTACCGAAGTCGTTTCTGATATACAAGAATGTTCTTCTTTATTTAAAAAATTCAGCCCCAGAAAAAACCTTTTTGAAACCTGGGAATTTAGGCAAGCCTTTTACCAAGCCTACCAACATCAACCATATTTCCTTGTTTTAAGAAATAATCGCCAGGATCTGGCCCTGCTGCCGCTTTGGTACGACCGAGATAAAAAAAGATATACTTGGTTTGGCAGCGATTGGCAGGAAGAAGTCAGCTTTTTCTGCACAGATCCAAGTTTCATCCCCCTGTTGCTTTCAGCAGCTCCTTCTCCTTTATATTTAAACGCTATTGATAAAGCCAGCGTCACTCCCCTACTTGATCAAATAGATTTTAAAGACGACTCTCCAAAGTATGTTTTAAAACTGGAAAATTTTAAAAGCCATGAAGATTTTCTCATGAGTCTGAAAAAAAATCGTCGACATGGCATGAGAAAAGACTGGAAAAGAATTCAGGGTCAGAATCCAGAAATTACCATTAATAACTTCAATGATATTGACCAGCTTATTTTACTGGCCAAAAAGAGATTTGCCGACAAAGGAGAAAGTGCCGACTGGGAAGATCCAAGAAGAATTGCTACTTTTAAAGAAATTATTAAACTGAGAGGCAAATCTTACCAGATAAGAATGATTACTATTAAGATTAACGGGATAGTGGCCGGGGTTGACCTGATTTGTCTTTATCAAGATACATATTTTACGGTTAAGTGCGGCTACAATGTTAGCCAGTTCTCCGGCATCGGCAACTTCATGAACCTATTTGAAATCAATGACGCCCTTGAATTGGGTATGAAGAAAATCGATTTTTTACAGAATAATTATGAATGGAAGGAAGGGCTATTTGAATCCCTTCCCCTGGTTTGCTATGAAAAATAAGGCCACTGTTAAATTAAGAAAATTCAAGCCAGGCGATCTGGATCAGATTTTAAAAATCGAGAAAGCCTGTTTTTCTAAAACTGACGCCTATTCTAAAAGAAAGTTTAAATTACTTTTCAAAGCCCGCCATAATTTCATCGTGGCTGAAAAGGCAAATGAAATCACCGGATATATGATTGCCAAGGTGAAAAAGAACCTTCTTGATTTTGTATCTATAGCAATAAGCAAAAGACACCAAGGCTTGGGCATTGGCATAATACTGATGAAATTTATCATCAATTATTCCAAAGCCTGCGGAATAAAAAAGGCTTCTCTTGAGGTTAAAACAACAAATAAAAAAGCTATATCTTTCTATGAGAACATCGGCTTTAAGATAAAGAAAACTGTTAAAAAGTATTACCGGGACGGGAAAAGCGCTTATCTGATGGAAAAATCTCTCTAGAATTATATCTTTTATCTAAAGCAAAAACCCCTAAAATTAAGGGGTTTTTGATTGGACAGCGCTTCAGCGCTGGTGTTTACCAGCGGTTTCTGTCGCGATTATCGCTACCACCGAAACCCCTGTTGTCACGATTAAACCCTCCTCCGCCTTGGCGGGGAGCTCTTGGTTCCATCGGACGAGCCTCATTAACGGTCACGTTCCTGCCGTCAATGTCTTTGCCATTGAACATTTCAATAGCTTTTGCCGCCTCTTCGTCAGATGACATTTCCACAAAACCAAATCCCTTTGAGCGGCCTGACATTCTGTCAGTAATAACCACTGCCGTTTCAACTGTCCCGGCCTGAGAAAAGGTTTCTTTTAAAGTCGCTTCAGTGGTGTCATATGACAGTCCACCGATGTATAACTTCTTTGCCATGTTGTTCTTAAAATAGTTTTATTATTAGTAAGCCGACCGACTATCTCATTTCTGTTCTATGCCTTACCTTTAACAAAACTCAAGAAAGAAATTTAATAGAAACTTACCTACTTTTGATATCTTACACCCTTTGTTTTCAAAGATCAAGGGAGAATTATTGTAGTCGCTACAATCTCATTTCCAATTCAATCTCATCCCTCAAAGGAATGTTATTTTGACCAATTAGAAGAATTGGCTTTAACTTCCGATAAGGCGCCAGGCTATTTGGATAAACCTTTTTCAAAATAAAACCTCTTTTTTGATAGAACCTAAAAGCATTGAGATTGTCGTTAGTGGTCACTAACCAAAGCCTTTTTATCTTTTCTTTCTTAGCAAAACTAATAACCCTTTTCACAAGAGTTGTCCCGACCCCCTTTTTCTCCATAAAACTATTTAAACTGACTATTTCCAGTCCTTGTTTGGTAATATTAAAAGTGATCAACCCCTTACACCTGCCATTGATTTCAGCAATAAAGCCATCTAAGGCCTCTGGTTTGTGAATTTTCCCCAAGCTTATGATAAAGTCACCTCCCCAATGCTGGTTAAAAACAGCTTTTATTAAGCTTGAATCAGCTAATTTTGTTTTTCTTACCGTAACTTTTATATTATTTACCATACCATTAAAAATTCGTGGCAAAAGCCTCCTTTGTGAAGGCATTCTGTTTCTTGGCAATCAACATTATTACCAACCACCATGCTGATTATACTGGAAAAATATCCCACCAAGCTCGAACACATGTACGGATCCCCGGGAAAGTCATCAAGCTTCACTATGAACTGCCTTTCGATCCTGTCTGCTTTTATTGTTTTGAGGCTTCCGACTGAAAACTGGTCCCCCCACATTTTTGGAACCACCTGAGCCAAGCGCTCTAAAGAAACAAAGTGGCTTAAAAATATCCTGATCATGGGCGATGAGTCTTTCGCCTCTGCTCTTCCCATTTCTGAAAACCTTTTATTGTCATAGTTAAAAAGCTTATTGATGGCGGTAAAATGAAACATAAATAACCCTATCGGGTAAAAGGTGCTTGGTTTTATTTCTTTGTATTTTAACGGATAGCCAAAATCAGTCATGGCCTGCTCAAGTTTTTTTACCCCCTCTTCGCCCTCGCACTTGCGAATATAATTGGCCTTGGTGATTAAGAAAATGCCCTTGACCTGCCCGGACATCTCCATGAACTTTTTAATTTCTTCTTTGGAAATTATGGCTTCCATATTGCTTTATTAATTTTATTATCCCCTATGTCTTTCCCGAAAACATAATTCAGGAACGCACTTCGCAAATCCGGAAAGTTTTTTTATCTTTTAACCATTTTAACACGCTTTTCTGTAAAGAAGGAGGCAGAACTCGCTTGGTCCTGAATTCTTTCTGCGAAAAAAAGGAAAAATCAATGTAATCCTCCATGCTTTTATCTTTAACCTTGTCTGTAAAAACCTGAAAAACCAGATTGATTTCATGGTGCGGCTCTCCTTTTTGTTCATAGCGGGCGGGGCCGCCCGATATATCGTAATCGCTATAGATGTTTTCTGTCAGGCCGATAAATAACGCTTTTTTTATTTTTATATCCAACTCTTCTTTTAATTCCCGGCTGAGGGCTTTTTCAGCCAATTCCCCGTATTCAACGTGACCGCCTGGAAAAAAGTAATGGTTGTTCAACTTGTGCCAGCAAATTAAAATCCGGCCTTGATTCATAATCACGGCCCTAGCGCAAACTTCAATATTTTGGTTTCGTTTTTCCATAATATAAATAAGTTTATCTATTTTAAAAGTAGCTTTATTTAAAGAAAAGGGCAAGATAACAAATACAAATCATCTAATGCTAAAACAAAAACAGCCCTTTTAAGACTGTTTTCGTTTTCTCTAAAACTTACTAGCCTTCTACTGGAGTTTCTTCTGGAGTTTCGGTTTCTGGAGTTTCGGGAGTTTCTTCTGGAGTTTCGGTTTCTGGAGTTTCAGGTGAAGTTTCAGGCATTGTTGGGTTAGTTTCTTCCATATGAGTTTTTGTACTTAATTTGTAAAACTGATAATACTGGCTACAGAATTTTAAACTCTGCAGCTATTATTCGATCTTCTTCGAACTAACGACCTTTATTATTTCTGTATCAGTATTCTAAAATATTTGTAATGTATTCAAAATTAAAAATTCGGTTGGCTCAACAATCTTTGTTTAAATTCTAGTTTACATTACATATCAAGTATATAATATTTATACCGTTTGTCAAGTCCTAAACCCAATAATATCTTAAAGTGATATATAACAATTAGAGGGTGTTTTGGCCTCTACAGACCAAATAAGCTCGAGCCCGTCAACCTAAAATCGCCGGTAAAAAAGAAGGATAATAAGCTCATTGATGTATTAATCTAACAAAAAACCGCCTGGTTTCATAGACTAGAGCGGTTTTCGTTTAACCACTTATATATTTATTCCTCGCAAGTACATTCAGAAGAGTCCTTATCACAACCAGAACATTTTTCTTCCTTGTTTTCACCTTCAGATGAACATCCACATTCCTTACACATAAAATTGATTTAATAAGTTAATAATATATAGATTGCGACCTTGAATCTTATCTTGTTTAAACTCGATTACAACTACTACTTTAAAAGCTTTGCACGGCATTCCTCTAATTCTTTCTTTAATTCAATCATTTTCAATTCCCGATCAACAACTAATTCATTGAATCTTTGCAAATCTTCCACTTTTTCCTGCAATTCCCTTGTTCTTTCCTTGATTTTTTCTTCAAGATCCCTGGTTAAGTCCTGCAATTGCTTGGTCCTTTCCTCTACTCTCATCTCCAGGACTGCTTTAGCTTCTTCTAAAGCTTGTTTTGTTTTTTTCAGTTCTACCAGTTCAGCTTCGCGCTTTTCTTTCACTTCCATTAAAGAAAAATCACGCTTGATCAGCATTTTGGCAATGCGATCTAGCTCAATAGCGCGTAGCGATATATCGGACATCCCGTCCGCTATAATGATTTTTTCTTTATCATCCGTTTGTTTAAAACCAAAACCAAGCTCCTCTTTTTGCAATTTGGATTTTTTAACCTCTGTCTTTTTTCCTCTGATTGAATATTTTTTCACCTTATTTTTATTCCCCCAAAACCATTAAAGTCATGGTTTCGTTGTGGAAAACTGAAAAACAATTTGGACCAAGTTCTCCAGCTAATGGCGCCACTTCTCCATAAGTGTAAAACCCAATCATGGCTACCTCTTTGCCCAAAACATCTTGAATGGCATCAATCTCTTTCTTAATGTTTGCCCCCAAAAGCTTTCTCCTGGCCATACAGTTGAAAACAAAGATTGCTTTGGGGTCAACTCCATTTAATTGAGATAAGGCTTGTTTGGCAGCATCCTGAGCAGCCACAATGGCCCTTTCTTCCTCACCCAGCATCAGCCGGATTTCAGCCCCCTGTTCAATTTCCGCCGCACAAGTAATCTCACCCTCTTTATTGGCAATAACCACATCCCGAATCAAAAGCTCTTCTGATCCCTTAACGCTCATACCCAAAGGATAAGTATAGGCCATTCTAGCAATTGGCTCTCTAATTAGTTCTTCTGCTCTTTTCCCAAAATAATCTTCATAAATTGAGAGAGCAGGACGATCATTGACTTTAATTATTCTCGAGCCAATGGCTTCAGTAACTTTCATGGGCAAACCAATTGGTTCCCAGCCATGTCTGACCCCAACGCCAAAGGAAAAATCTCCAGAAAAACCAATAGCAATAACAGCATTTGTCATAATTTGATCATTGTAATACTGAAAGGTCTTTTTAAAAAGAAAGTCGTCTCCGGCTGAACCACCAACAATCGGCAAGTTCTTTCCTAAAACTTCTTGGAGTCCCCTGACAACAGCGGCTCCGTTCTCAGCCAGGCCATCTAAAAAGGTCATTAGCAAAGTTAATTCTTTGGTTGATTTTTCCTTGACCTGATTAGCTGCATCCACTCCGGCCTTATGAGAATCTTTATCAGTTCCCATGCCAACCCCGATTACAAAATCTATATTATCTGCATTAATAGCCATGACCGCCACCTGTTCTGAAGTTGGGCCATTGGTTGTAATTTCGCCAGAGTCACTGCAACCGACCAAAGGAACCTCCTTGGAAACAGATCTGACACCGCTAATCATCTTCTCCTGATCATAACTGACTGAAGCAAAAACAATGACTAATTCGGCTTGACCGCCGACTTTATCAAGTGCTTGCTGACAAGCAGAAGATCCTGCTTCAAAAGGATCCTTAACGTCGCTTATACCGATTGCTGTTTTTATAACGGACGAAACGCCCGATATATCGTTTTGCGCTATCATGATTTTAATATTAGTTTTTTATCCTGACCTTATGCTTATCTTATATTATAAATTGTTTTTTATATTTGTTTTAATTTATTAATTTCTTTCTTAAGTTCAACCATTTTTAATTCTCGGTCAACCGTCAATCTGTTAATCTTCTCTAAATCATTGACCTTTTCTTGAAGTTCTTTTGTCTTTTGGGAAACTTTTTCTGCCAACCCCCCTCTTTCTGCCTTTAAGGCTTCTGTCCTGTCTTTCAATTTTTCAGCCATTACATTAAAACTGGAAAATAAATCCCCGATTTCATCTTGTCTCTTGGTTTCAACCCGATAGTCTAATCCGTCGCCTCCAATTTTCTCCATTCCGCTAAGCAATTGTTTGATTGGATCTATGACTGTAATTTTTATTGAAAAGGAAAGAATGCTGATAATAATCAGAATGGATATTAATGTAATCAATAAAAACTCTCTTTGCGTTTTGACAATAACTTTTTCTAACGTATCCAAAGATAATCTTATATTATAAATGCCGACTCTTTCGCCGCCAATATGAACCGGAGTAATTACTCTTAACACATTGGTACCATCGGCTTCGGTCACAACTTCGGTAGAAATCGTCCCGTCTTGATAGGCAGCCATACTTTCTGGAATAGCCATTTTCCCAATCATGCTAGTATCATTAGAGGCTACAATTTTTAAACCAGTTTCAACGGGCAGGCTAATGCTGATGCCGACAATATTAGAGCTTAGCCATATCATCTTGTAAATATTGGATTGCAGTTTGGCCACATCGTTTAATTCGGCCTTGCTGCCAATACCAGCATCAAGCGCCTGAGCCAAACTGATGGCTGAATCGTGAAAAGAATCATGAAAAATCTTTTTTTGACTGTTGACGCTCAAATAATAAAAACCTGAAAAGGTTAAAACAATGACCAGGGTAACGACAATGAGCAGTTTGAATTGAAGATTAAGTTTAAATTTCATTTTACTGGCTTAACCACTTTTCTTCTATCTTCTTAAGCTCTCCTTCCCGTTTAAGCCGCCTTATGGTTTTATTAATCTGCAAAAGTAATTCTTGCTGATCTTTTTGGATCGCAATCCCATAAAACTCCTGGGTAAAAATATCCCCCATTATTTGCAAGCCCTTGTCCTTGGCTGTCATCCCAACTGCGGCCGGATAATCAATAATAATCGCATCTATTTTCCCCTCAAGCAGATCTTCTTTAGCTAAATCATAATTCTCATAAGCGCTCACTAGAGACAAATCATTAGTATATTTTCGCGCTTCTTCTTCGCTGGTAGTTCCAACCTGGGCCCCCACCCTGTATCCGCCTAAGTCTTCTGGTCTGTTAATAACGCCTTCTTTATCCTTTGTACTGACAATCACCTGGCCGGCATTAAAATAGGGGTCGGAAAAAGCTAAGGTCTCTGTTCTTTCCTGAGTGATAGTAATGGCGGATATGATTACATCCACTTCTCCGTTTTTAACCGCGTTGAAAATTTCTTCCCAAATGACATTCTTAAACTTTACTTCAACGCCAAGATCTGAAGCAATCTCTTTAATGATATCTATGTCCATGCCAGAGAAATTTCCTTGTTCGTCCAAGCTTTCCATGGGCGGATAAGTAGCATCAGTGCCGATAATAATTTCTCCCCTCTTTTTTATCTCGCCAAGCCTTCCCAGTTCTTGGCCGTTGCCATTTCCCGAAAAGAATTGGCCGTAAAGAATAAGCCCAAGCCCGCCAAGTATAAATATTATTATTGTCGCTAAAATAATTGTTCTTTTGGTCATATTAAGTGTTGTTCTTTTTTATTTTACTTAAGACCTTTTACTCTGTTAACGCAAGGAGTATTGTCAACTCTATCCTATCAAAAAACCGTGTCTTTGGCGATTCTTCATTCGTATTTATGCTCGTGCTTTTGACAAAGAATAGGAATATAGAATTCCTCAATATATTGTTTGAGCACGCGTGATGTTGAAAATTGCTCGGTGATGAGCCTGCGGCCATTTTGCATTCGGGTAAGCCACTTTGATCCATTTGGATTTGTAATATGATCATAATAGGCAGGAATAATTTCCTTTTCCGCGATATCAAGCATTTTAACCCCGACATTTGGTTCATCAACAACCCAACCAATAGCAGAAAGATTAACTTCGTCAACCCAACCATCCCGTGTTGAAAGCAGGAGCGCGCCGTTAAGCGCTGCCTTCATGCCGCTGGTGCCACAGGCTTCAGAACCAACCACGGGAGTATTAAGCCAAACATCACAGCCGGCGGTGATAAGTTTGGCGAGTTCAACATTGTAGTTCGGCAAGAATACTCCAATGCCTTTTAGTTTTTCTTCGAGTATTTTCTTAAGCTGCACCAAAAGATCATTATTTGTTTCGTTTTCATTATTAGTGGGTCCGGCAAAGACAATCCGCATTGGTTTGTTTACGTTTTTGGCAAGCGCTAAAAGTTTCTCGAGAGATTCCAGGAACACAAGCGGCCGTTTGTAGGGAACAAGTCGGCGCGCCCAGCCGAAAAGAAGGGTGTTTTCATTCCACGCTTCACCGGTTTTATCTTTGATATAACTAAGAAGCTTCTTTTTGCTTTCTTGATGCTTTTCCCAAAAGTCCCTGCCTGCCGAAGCTTTAGCATTGCCGGAATTGCTGATTTTATCCCATTGCGGCAGATAAATACCGTTGGTAACATTTTTTATCGGATGTCCCGGCCAAATCTCAAGCGCTTTAGTGGCGTGAAGTTTGCTCACCATATTTATTCTAGATGCTAGGCAAAAGGAAAATGTCGTCATCGAGAAAAGATTCGAACCCTTAATGGTGCCCAACCCAACGATATCAGCAACATTCACCTCTATTTCTTTAGCATACCCGCTCATTATTGCCGAGACGAGCTCAATAGTAAATTGCTCCTGACCGGCGGCAATGAGAGTATGATTGGTAAAAATAATGTGTTTGCGGGCGTATTCAATAGCAGTATAAAAATCAACGCGCTGGTGTTTCATTTCATGGCGAATCAATTCCAGAGCAAGAAATGCAGAATGTCCCTCGTTTAAGTGGTAAACAGAACAGTGATAACCAAGCTGCTCGAGAAGACGAAAACCTCCAATGCCAAGAAGCATTTCTTGCTTCAGGCGCATTTCACGATCATCGGTATAAAGACGAGCGGTAATGCTGCGATCAGGTGGTTGATTTTCTTCAACATCAGTATCAAGAAGGTATACTGTTGAGCCCTCTTTGTCCCATCGCCAAGCCTGCGCCTTAACCATCCGATCGTGGATAGGGAAAGTAATAAAGAGACGCTCATTGTGACTATTCGTAACCAACGAGAGCCCGGCTCCTTTTAAAAACACATTATTTGAATATCCGGGCGGGGTAAGGCTATTTTGCGCCTCACGATAGTAAAGACCGACAGAAAGCAGGGGAAATTGCCGAGCGCCGGCTTCTCGGACATAATCACCCGCCAAGACTCCCAATCCCCCGGCATAGGTAGGCAGATAGGAAAAAAGCGCGTATTCCGTACAAAAATACGCGACTGGTTTTTTAAAAAATTCATCGTGCTCCGGGCTCGTCTTAAAATCATCAAACCAGTTATTGTAATTATGCGCCGCGCTGTTCAGGCTGACCTCCTCGGATTTCATAATATTTTGCCTTGTATTTTTCAATCGTCGCCTCAACTTCTTTATGCGGAATTTCAACACGCAAAAGATCGATGGCGTTGATGGTGTCATAAATATCAAATTTATTTTCAAATTTGTACATCGCGTCGCGCCAAAGAATTGCTTTCTCGTACTCACGTTTTTCCGTCGCTTCTTTTTCAAGTCGTTTCATCATATCGATAAACGCCCAATAGACCCCTTCTTCAGCGCCGCCACGGCCTTGGGTTCGATCCATAAATGGTATACGCAAGATTGATCCCTGCTCTGCCATCATCTGACGGATTTTCCCGGTTCTTTGCCAATTGAATGCAGTGGCAATGATATGCTCGTAAAAATCACGTCCTTGTTCAAGTTTCTCTTTGCTCACATCGGGAATGTGGCGCAGGATATCAAGTAAACGATAGGCGCCATCCTCAATCATTTCCAAGCTCCACCACGGTTTCGCTGATGCCCACCAAAAATGGTCGGACGCGAAAGCGATATCCATTTTCTTGCGGATTAGATCATACCGGGAATGAGATTTGTCCATTGCATAGACTTCTTTAAGCGCAAGTTCGGTGAATGCCCACTGCCATTTATGAATAATATTTTCCGGATCAGACCAGGAGAGGAATTGGCTGCCATTGTCAATATCCTGCTTACTTGATGCCCAGGTCGCTTTCGTAGGAATTATTTCTTTTTTTTCTTTGTAATACTTTTCAATATCCGAAATCTGGATGAGCTCAAATTCCGGCGTGTCAAACACTTCAAAAAGCAACTTTTCCAGACCTGGACGGTGATGGCCAAAGGTTTCCAGGTCCATTGCGGTAACGATGTAGCGGCCGTTTTTCAAATTGTCGCGCAGTGCTTCAAGAAGAGTATCTCGGGATCGAACAATTGCGCTCATAATCAAGTTGCTTAATCTTCGATCGCGGAAAAAAACGCTAAGGTTAGTGCCGTTAATCTTGTAGATTTTATTATAATCTACCCGGCCGACTTCCCCGCCGCAGGAGATTTCATCAAGAATAAGCCACTTGAAACCTAAGTCAACGACAATTGGAAGAATTTTTTCATCGTAAGCCATTTCGGGCGTAAAAAATCCTTTTGGTTTGGCTTCCTTGCCAAGAAAAAATTCAAGCGATTCGTTATTAAGAGTAATTTGCCGAACAATTTCTTGTTCATTCAAAAAAGGAAGTAGAGCGTGGTATTTTGCCGAGGAAGTGAACTCAACTCGCTTTTCCATGCCAAGCTCGCGGAGATTATCAATAATATCGCGGTAGCCGTACTTATCCAATAATTCCAATAAGGCGCCGTTGACATTGAGCGTCAAACGTATCCGTTTATGATTTATAAGCCCCTCGATAATTGGCCGATAGCTTTGCGCGACAATTGCCTCAAGAATGTCTGGCTGCTGTTCTGTCGGCTGATACATGTGCAGAAAATTTCCCCATCGCATAGTAGTGATTATAATTACGAATTAAATTGGCTGAGAGCGCGCTTGAAAAGCTCGACATATTCTTTGGTAGATTTTTCCCACGAAAAATTGGCAACCATTGCTCGTTTTTGGATACCTTGCCAAATTGTTGGATACTTATATGTCTCAAACGCGCGAATAAATGTCCCAAAGAATGCGTACTGATCGTATTTTTCGAATAAAAAGCCTGTTCCTGTCTGTTCTTGCGGATTGTAATCATTGACACTGTCAGCAAGACCGCCAGTTTTGCGCGCCAAGGGGATCATCCCATAGCGCATCGCTTCCATTTGAGTAAGACCGGACGGCTCAAAGCGGGAAGGGATAACAATCATGTCTGCGCCGGAATAAATTACATGGGGAAGAATTGCGTCATTTAAAAGATGAGTCGCCACTTGCGGGTACATCTTGTCAAGCTCCTCGAAAAACGAAAGGTATTTGGATTCACCCGATCCAAGCACCACAAATTGAAAGTCAAAATTGTCGAGAAGCGGCTTAATCGTCTCTATCACCAAATCAAACCCTTTTTGCTCATTGAGCCGCGAGACAATCGCGACTATAAAAACATCATTTCGCTCATCAAGATTGAATTTTTGTTGAAGGATCTTTTTGTTTTTACGCCGCTCGCCTAAACTCTTTGCGTTGTATTTAAACTCAACATACGGATTGGTTTCGGGATTATAACGATCATAGCTGATGCCGTTGAGTATTCCATGCAAATGCGAACGACGCTCCTGCAAAAGCGTATCGAGGAACTCGCCATACTCGAGAGTTGTAATTTCGCGGGCGTAGTTGGGAGACACGGTGCTAATTATGTCCGCAAAACGTATGCCACGACTCATGAAGTTTGTTTTAAGCAAACGTGAATCGGTAATCGGAGGCACGGCTGACTTGCCATCATCGTAATCAAGCTCGCTGATGCAGTAATGATCAAACATTCCCTGAAAGTATAGATTGTGAATCACAAATACCGCCGCAATTTTGGAAATTACCGGATCATCTTTATATTCGCATTTCATATAATTGGGAAGGAGTCCTCCTTGCCAATCGTTGGCAACAATAATGTCCGGTCGCCACTCTTTATAAGATCGCATAAATTCAATCGTGCCGCGGCAAAGAAGCGCCCAGCGCGCGGCGTCATCGTCGTAGCCGTAAACACTGCTGTGTTTTTCGTAATATTCCTGATTTTCCAAAAAATAATTGATCGGTTCCATTGGGTTGTTGTTTTCATATTTTTTGACATTACAAACGATGTCCTCATGGTCCGGGTCGGAAACCATAAGTCCTTCTATCACTGTTGTCATCGGAAACTTTTCGGCATCTATCGTCGCGTATTTTGGAATCATCACTCGAGCATCATGGCCCAGCTCGCTAAGCGCTTTTGGCAAGGCATAAAGAAACTCACCTAAACCCCCGATTTTTACAAATGGTACGGCTTCTGCTCCCACAAAGAGAATTTTAAGCGGTTTGCTGCGTTTAATAAAATCCATTAATGGAAATAGTATTGTGTTATCGCGCTGACTTTTAAAGTATACCATAATTATGAAGCTCCCTCCACCTTATGGTTCAATGATACTCACCATCCTGAGCCTCCACCCTGTATCCGCCTAAGTCTTCCAGAAAACTATCTGATTGGTGATTTACTTTTTGCTTTTTAAAAACAACCCATCAAGGAGATGGGCTGTTTAGAAAACCTATTTATGATTTTTCTTATTAGCTTTGGCTTCAAGCATCAGCCATTTTATTGCTAAACGCTTTTTAGTTTTGCGAGAGCGTGACTTCTTGTTTTTCCCGATTGCGGTGCTTCTTTTTGCCATATGAATATTTGTTAATATAATTTAGATCTTCACTAAGACTATATAATATAAGGGAGAAACAATCAATCTTAGGTTCAAAAACACTCTTACTTTTCCAAATCAAGGGTCTCGTCAATGCGAATTTGTTGAACAAATTCAGGAACGTGGCTGACTAAAATCATGGCCCCATTATATTTATTGAGCGCTGAGGCAATAATCGGCAGATGCCGAAAATTAATATGATTAGTGGGTTCATCTAAAATGAGAAGCCCGGGTTGTTGCAGCACCAGTCTGGCAAAAGAAACCAAGCCTTTCTGCCCTTCAGATAAACTACCTATCTTGGCATATATTAAATCACTGGTTATTAAAAACCCGGCCGCAATCGAGCGGATATTTTGTTCCCCCTGTTCTCCGGCAATAGCGCTAAGTGAATCATAAACCGTGTCTTCAAGATTAAGGGTGGAAAAATCCTGGCGGTAATATCCGATCCGAACGCCTGAACTGATTTCAACCCCCTTAGCTTTTCCCAAAACCAAGGATTCAAGCAAGGCGCTTTTACCAATGCCGTTTGGGCCCAAAAGAAGCAAATGATTATTCTTTCTCAAAGAAACATTAGCACTGCGGGTGACAACTTTATGGTTTTTCATAATTGAAAAAGAAGTAATTTTTAAAATTTCCCCGCCAATATTTTGCTGTGAGGGAATAGTGAAAGCCCGAATAGTTTTGTCTTCCCTGCGGATATCAACTTTTGCCTCTTCCATAGTTTCAGCTTTTTGTCTCATTTTCTTTGCCACAAAGCGCAATTGTCCGCCTTTTTTAGCAAAATAATTGGCTTTTTCCTTTTTTGCCTGAATTATCTTTTCTAACTGGGCATTTTTCTTATTCTCTTTTTCAATCCTGGCTAAAAGTTCATCTAATAGATCAAAGTAGTTGCCGACATACCATTCAATCTTGCAGGTAAACATGTCTAAGTATAAAACTCCTTGGGTAAAAGCATTAAGGAAATTAGCGTCATGGGAAATAACAATACAGGTCTTTTTGTAATCAATTAAAAATTGAGTCAAATGTTTTATTCCTTCTTTGTCAAGGTTATTGGTCGGTTCATCTAATAAAAGCAAATCAGGATTCTGAATCAGGGCTGAGGCCAAAAGAAGTCTGGCTTGCTGACCCCCGGAAAATGACTTAATAATTTTGTCGTGAGGGGCAATTAAGTTAACGATTTCCAAAACCTCGTCAATTCTAGGATCAATATCATATACTTTTTCCTTAAAGCAACTTTGAAAAAACTCTCTAATAGTCAAATCAAATTGATCAGATGAAATGCTTTGCCTAGCTCCAGCAACAGTAATCTTTGGAGCTAGGCTGATTCGTCCTGATTCCAATTCAATATAGCCTGTTTTAGCCATGATAAGATTAAAAATAGTGCTTTTACCAGCACCGTTTTGCCCCATTAAAGTTATCTTAGAGCCTTGCCGCACTGCAAAATCCACCTCATTTAAAATTGGCTTGCTGCGCTGATACGCAAAAGACACTTTATTAAATCTTAAGATTACTTCTCCCTCAGGCATTTTAATATTTAATTATTGTTTTGTTCTTCTTTCTCTTTTCTCTCTACTCTTTTTTTGTCAATTTCTTTTAAGTATACTTTTCTGATTCTGACATTTTTAGGAGTCACTTCAACTAGTTCATCGTCTCCTATGTATTCTAATGCGGCTTCCAAATCCATTATTTTAGGAACATTAAAGTGCTCAGTGTTCCCTTCGCCCTTAGACCTCATATTTGAAAGATGTTTTGTTTTGCAAACATTTACCCTAATATTATTAGATCTTGAATTCTGACCCACTACTTGGCCCTCATAAACAATAACGCCCGGGCCCAAGAATAATACTCCTCTGTCTTGAACATTTTTCAACCCATAAAGATGGGTTTCTCCTGCCTCGCAAGCAACTAAAGATCCTTGGGTTCGCTCCTGCCAATTTCCAGGATCTGTTTGGTATTGATAAAAAACCGTATTAATTATTCCCAGGCCTTTGGTGTCAGTCAAAAATTCACTTTTGTAGCCCATTAAGCCCCTGGTTGGGATAATAAATTCTAAAAACACTGTACTGCCAGCTTTTTTCATATCAATCATTTCTCCTTTCCTAATTCCCAATTTTTGAATTACTATGCCGTGGTATTTTTCAGGAACCTCAATAAAAATCTTTTCAAAAGGAACCATTAATTGTCCGTTTATTTCCCTAACAATTACTTGGGGTCTTGAAACCTGAAATTCATAACCTTCCCGGCGCATTCTTTCTATTAAAATGGCTAGATGCAACTCTCCCCGCCCTGAAACAATCCAATTTCTGTTATCCACGTCTTCAACTTTTAAAGCAACATCTGTTTCCAATTCTTTAAATAGTCTTTCTTCAACCTGCCTTGAAGTTGAAAACTGGCTTTCTTTACCGGCAAAAGGAGAATCATTAATCATAAAAGTCATTTTAACGGTAGGCTGCTCAATGTTAATAATTGGCAAGGGTATTGGATTAACAGGATCTGTTATTGTTTCCCCTATTTTAATATCTGGAATACCAGCCAAAGCAACAATGTCTCCGGCTGAAACTTCGTCAACGTCAATTCTTTTTAAACCGAAAAACGTCATTAAAGAAGCTAGCTTATATGTTTTCTGTCCGCCGTCATGCTTAATCTGCATTATTTCCTGACCAGATCTGATAACGCCG
>JAHIOR010000056.1 GCA_018895125.1 Patescibacteria group bacterium
TCTTTAATTAAAAGCTTAGCCAGTTCAGCTTTGAATTTGGCATAGCCCTGACCTTTGAATTTCTTTTCAAGTTCTTTAACAGTTTTATTGGAGAAAAGGCCGTAAATAGTCAAGAGATTGGAAATGCCAGGTTTTTTAGCTGGATCGTACTTTATTTGTTTTCCTGGATCTGTAACCGCTGACATGATTTTCTTTTTAATAATCTCGGGTTCGTCAAAAAGGTAAAGGCAGCTTGATGGGATTGACTGTGACATTTTCTTTTTCGGGTTTGTCAAAGACATAATTTTAGCTCCTGATTTTTGCAGCTTAACCCTAGGTTCAACAAAAGTTTTACCAAACCTTGAATTAAACTTGCGGGCCAGAGTTCTTGATAACTCAACGTGCTGTTCCTGGTCCTGGCCGACCGGCACAAGGTCAGTTTTGTAAAGCAAAATGTCAGCGGCCATGAGAATCGGGTAATTGAGCAAGCCAGCGCCAATCTCTTCCTTAAACTGTTTAGACTTGTCCTTATACTGGATCATTCTTAATAAATCGCCAATTGGAGTAACGCAATTTAAAATCCAGGCCAGTTCAGAGTGTTCTGAAACCTTTGACTGAATAAACAGGATTGATTTTTCAGGGTCAATGCCTGAAGCCAGATAGCAGGCAGCAGCATCCAAAACATTGTTTGGCAAAACTTTGGGGTCATAGGGAATGGTCATGGCGTGCAGGTCAACAATGCAAAAAACACAGTCTTCTGTTTCCTGAAGCTCTAAAAACTGCTTAATGGCTCCCAAGTAATTGCCGATATGAAGTTGTCCGGTTGGTTGGATGCCTGAAAAAATTTTCATGTTTTTATTATACCTCAATGACCACAGGTAAGACCATGGGGCGTCTTTCGGTTTGCTGGTAAAGGAAGTCGCCAATCTTGTTTCTTATTTCCTCTTTAACATAGATCCAGTTTACCGCGCCGCCGGAGCCGGCGGTTCTGTCAATAATGTCAATCACTCTTCTTCTGGTTGCCCTTAACAGATCTTTTGATTCTCTCAAATAAACAAAGCCCCTGGAGATTATATCAGGCGATCCCTGGATTTTGCCGGTTTTCCTGTCAATAACCGCAATAATGACAAACATGCCGTCTTCGGCTAAAGTTTGCCTGTCTCTCAAAACCACTTCGCCCACGTCCCCGACTCCCAAGCCGTCCACAAACACGTAATTGGTTGGTATTTTTTTAGCATGAAGTTTTGGTCCGGATTGGTTTGAAAATTCTAAAACAGAACCGTTGTCCAAGATGAAAACATTGCTTTTAGACATGCCAATGCTTAAAGCTAGTTTAGCAGCTTCCTTAAGAATAAAGTGATTGGCGTAGACGGGCAAAAAGTAATCAGGCTTGATTTGGCGCAGGATTTCTTTAATGTTTTCAGCATGGCAGTGGCCGCTGGTATGCACGTCCATGATATCCGAATGAATGACGTTGTCGCATTGGCGATAGAGATTGTCCTTGAGGCGCTGGATAGTTCTTTCGTTGCCGGGAATTACAGAAGAAGAAAAGATAATTGTGTCATGAGGCCTTATTTTAATGAAACGATGGTCGCTGGCCACCACTCGAGATAGAACGGCATTACCTTCACCCTGGGCGCCAGTACAGACGACAATAACCTTGTTTTCCGGGTATTTGTTAATATCATTAACCGGAATCATGGTGCTGCGGTCAATTTTGATGTAACCGAGTTCTTTGGCAATTTCAATGTTTGCTTTCATGCTAAAACCGTCAAGAGCGACTTTTTTTCCAATGGTCCTGGCATACTCTAAAATGTGTCCGATTCTTTTTATCTGCGAGGAAAAGGTGCCGATGATTACCTTGCCGTTAGCCTCTCTGATTAATTTTTCCAGATTGGCATACATTTCCGTTTCGGTGGTATGAATGAGCCTGTTGTCCGTGGCTCCAAGACTTTCCAGCATAAGGATTTTTGGTCCTGGCAAGCTGGCTAAATGCTTGTAAGAAAGCTCTTCTTTGCCATCAGGAGTCTTATACATTGTCCAGTCGCCAGGATGGATAATGGTACCGACAGGGGTTTGTAAAATTATGCCAACTGCGTCCATAATAGAATGCTCAACCTCAAAAAAACTCAATTTGAAATTACCCAGCTGGATTTTATCCTGAGCTGATTTTATTAATGAAGCGCGCAGCTTGCCGACAGAGTTTTTTTCGTAATCTTCCAAACGTTTTCTTATTAACGCCACGGTTAAGTTGCGGCCGATAACTAAAGGATAATCCAGTTTTTTCAAGAGGATAGGGGCAGCGCCAATATGGTCTAAGTGGCCATGGCTGAAGATGACAGCGCGGATGTTTTTCTCTTTGCCCTGAAGATAAGTTGTGTTGGGGATAATATAGTCAATGCCCGGCATGTTTTCTTCCGGAAACTGGATGCCCATATCCAAAATGACAATATCCTTGCCATATTCAAAAACCGTCATATTGCGGCCGACTTCTTCCTGTCCGCCCAAAGGAATTATTTTAAGGGTATTTGTTTCTTGGCTATCGTGTTTTTCAGCAAGATTTGTTGTCTTGCGGGCCGGCCTTCGAGAAGTCTGGCGCCTGCGAAACTTATTCGGTTGTGTGCGAGTTGTCATTTTTTCTATTAAACTAATTATTTTATTAGATGACGTGATTTAGTGCCGGGAACAGGAGTCGCCCACAAGTTCCCGCTTTCAGCGGGACTCGCAGGCCGCCCCTCATCCCGCTAAAGCGGGACTGCGGTCTTCGACTCCTGTCAGCGATAAAATCAGGTTTTAATGTTTATTTTTTAATCTATGTTTTACAAAGTAAGAGATTTGGTGCCGGGAACAGGAGTCGAACCTGCATGGAGTTGCCTCCACAGCGTTCTGAACGCTGCGCGTCTACCAGTTTCGCCACCCCGGCCTAACAACAACTACTCTTTAAGAAAGAAATGTTTTTAGGATTTGATTTTAAGGGTTTTTCCTGTCTTAATTTGGGAACTTTGTTATAGGACTTATTTTTCTTCCAGCCGGAAACTGTATAGTAATAGCCAAAACCCTTGAATTTTTTAATGTCGTTATAATCACTCGAACAATTGTCATCCATCCAGGTGCCGATTACCAGCTCCTTTCTTGAGTTGTTAATGGTGGTGTGGGAATAGCCAAAAGGAGAAATCAGGCTTTGGCCAGCTTTAGCTTTTATAAAATAAATGTCTTCAATCAAACCATTATCGTCATATTGAAGAAGAAAGAGAGCTTCACCCTTAATAACTTTGATCAGCTCCAAACATTGCTTGGGATGTTCATGGCCCTTGGTTTTAGGGAATTCTTTGCCAAGAAGATCAGGCTTAATCAGGGTTTCGTCATACCTCAGACCATCCTTGTATTTTATGCCCCGATCAACTTTATAAACAACCGAATCCTTGTTTATTAAGCAGCTTTTGTCAAAAACAATGTCTTTTAAATCGCTAACTTTTCTAGTTTCGTCCGGTTTTATCATCTCCAAGATCTTTTAGTTTTGACGTACCAATTTTCAATCCCGACGAACCGTTTTGAGGGATCAGTGATTGGTCCGGCTTCAATTCCTTTAATTAGGGGCGAAGTTAAATAGATAAAGTCTGGTTGGAAAAGAAACAGGGCCGGAGTATCTTTTAAGATTATTTCCTGAAGCTGCTCCAGCTTTATTTGGCGCTGGTCGTCATCAAAAGTTTGTCTGATGCTTTCAAGAAGCTTGTCAGCCTCATTGTTTTCATAAAGGCTGAGGTTAAGGCCGGGATCTTTCTTTTGCAGAGAATACCAGAAGGGAAAAAGATCAGGAACTTGCCCCAAGACTTCGCCGAACAGCAAGCTTTCATAATTTCTTGGTTTTAAAAACTCAGAGCTCAATTGAGAAAAACCATAGCTTTTAATCTTCAGGTCAATGCCAACGTTAAGCCATTGCTGCTTTAGAATGTCAGCCACTGCCAAAAGGGTCGGATCATCCACGGTTACCAGTGATATTTCTAAATTAATGTTTTCCTGATTAGGTCCAAAACAATACTCATTAAGTTTTTTTCTGGTTAAAGCCTTGACTTCGCCGTTGCCGCTGGTTAACTCAGCGGGAATTAAGATCTCTGAAGCATACTTTTCCTGAAATCTGATAACCGCTTGTTTGGTTTTGTTTCCGAAAACGCCATTGACTTCAGCTTCCGGATAAATCTCAGAATCCTTGGCCAAGCATTTTTGCAGCTCGGTGACTTCGGTTCCCTGAGAACCCTTAGTTAAAGTACTCTTGAATTCAAAAGCCAATTTCTTGTCAATTGTTTTTTGCCTGATACCAGTATCGCTGTTAACAGTAAAGCCGGCGTTATCTAAAATTTCATTGGCTTTTTTCAAACTGAAGCGGTAGCTGGCTGCAGCACCAGGTTCCTTAAAACCAAAGTAGGCAGGCAAGATCGGGGAATCAACTACTTGGCCGTGACCGTAAAGCGCCTGATCAATAATTTCTTTTTTATTGGTGGCATAGTTAATGGCGGTCCTGACTTCTGCCTGAGCTAGAGCTGAAGAATTTTTCTGGTTGAAAAAAACGGAAAAATACCTTGGCAGGTCAAAATTATAGCTAATAAAGCCTTTGTTTTCAAATAATTCTTTGTCTTTCAAAGAACTCAAGACAAAAGACTGAATCTGCTTGTTTTTGGCCGCCTTGGCCAAATCTGCTTCGTTGTCAAAGAAAACAAAAGTGATTTTCTTGATATTAGGCATGGCGCCGTTGTATTTGGGATTGACCTCCAGAGTCAGTGACTGGATTCTGGCACTCTCGTTTTTTTCTTGCAAGATCTTAGTGATTCGGTAAGGGCCGGAGCCAATTGGCTTTAAATTAAAGACAGTCAAAGAAAAGCTTTCCGGAGCCACTTCTTGCCAGATTTTTTTAGGCAGGATCTTTATAGTTAAGGTTTCAATAAAACCAGGGTAAGGATCTTTCAGCCTGAACCTGAGTTTTAAGTCAGATAGCCTTTCTGTTTCCACTCCCAGCCAATTTGGCCGTAAAGGACTTTTATACTCTGGATCCTGGATAGTTTTTATTGTAAAAATTACGTCGTCAGCAGCTAGCGGTGAGCCGTCTTGAAAAACCAAGTTTTCTCTTAAAATAACATCCCAAACCTTGCCGTTTTCTTTGATTTCATAGCTTTCAGCCAGATCAGGAACAATTTGGCCTTGTTGGTCATAGGTCATTAACCCGGCGAAAACCAATTCAGTCAGGTCGCGATCAACGTCGTTGGCAGCAGCTAAAACCGGGTTAATAAATCTGGGTTGGCCAATAACGCCTTCAGAGATTTTTCCATCAAGGGCTGGCTTGATTTCAGTATGGCTGATGTAAAAATCAGTTATTAAATAAACAGAAGAGAGCGAGAACAGGATTAAAAGGATACTAAAAATTTTTCTTTCCTTGCGGCTAAGGACTTCAAAAAACTTTTGGATTTGTCTTCCTGAGGGCAGGCTCTTAAGCCAGCCTTGCAAAGGAGGGATTTTAAGAGACATTTATGGAAGAAGGTTTATCAGGGCAAGCAAAATAAAGACAATGCCGAGAGCAATGGTTAAATAAAAAACCAGTTTAGAGGCGCCTCTGAGTTTGCCAACGCCAGCAAAGCTTTGTCCAAAAGCAGAGCCCAGAGATTGGCCTCGAGGCTGGATTAAAATCAGGACAATCAATATTAAGGAAACCGTGATTTGGGCAACGGGCAAGTAGGGTTTTATTATTGAAACTAATTCAGAAAACATATCATTTGGCTGGCAGCCACTTTTGTAAAATGAAATTAGCTAGCCAGACTAAGGCAGTGGTCCAGAATAAGGGAGCCAGACCAATGATGACCAGTTCGACAAAAGCAATATCAACCAGCCAGACTAAAACCATATTAATTATTAAACTGAAAAGTCCTAAGGTCAAGATCTTTAAAGGTAGAGCCAGGGTGTCTAGGATGGGTTTGATGAAAAAGTTAATCACGCCCAGGACAGCGCCAATTAAAAGATAGGTTTTCCAATTGCCGGAAACCCTGACTCCATTAACAAATTCGCTAGCTAACCAGATGCCGGCACTGGATCCAGCTACTCTTAAAATGAGATTCCACATTCTTTAATCATAGCAGAAAAAAAGACTTTGGTCAATGTGTAGCGAGTTCTGGTTGAAAAAATTCATTAATCTTTATTCTTTTGGGGAAAACCTGCTTTATCTTTTTATTCTCAATGATTATCTCGACAATCTCTCCTTCCAGGGTTTCATTAGAAAAGCCTTGGTCAAAGATAAAGTTCCCCAAGCTATAAAAGA
>JAHIOR010000057.1 GCA_018895125.1 Patescibacteria group bacterium
ATACCAAGCCAGAAAAACAATTAAAACAGAGATTATTACCGAAGCCAAATAACCCAGTTTTTTATTGTTTAAACACTGTCTGAAATTTTTATTATCTGGCATGTTCGGTAACTCTTAATTCGCGAATTAAATTAACTTTAATTTCACCAGGATACCTCAGCTCTTCCTGGATTTTAGAAGCAATATCTTTGGCCATTTTCCTGGCGCTTAAGTCATCGATCTGCTCTGGCCTGACAAAAACTCTTATCTCTCGACCAGCCTGTAAGGCCCAGGCTTTTTCCACTCCTTCAAAATTGGTAGCGATCTTTTCTAAATCTTCCAGTCTTTTCAAATAGTTCTCAGCATTATCTTTTCTGGCTCCGGGCCTGGCTCCTGAAATCTGGTCAGCCGCCTGAACCAGCATTGATTCTATACTTTCATAAGGATAATCCTCATGATGAGATTTCATGGCTGAAATTATTTCTTTTTCCACGCCAAACTTTTCCAGAATTTTGACGCCAATATCAACATGAGAGCCTTCAACCTGTTGGTCAACTGCTTTGCCAATGTCATGTAAAAGTCCTGCTTTCTTAGCCAGCTTAATGTTGGCGCCAACTTCGGCAGCTAAAGCTGCTGCTAAAAAAGACACTTCCATTGAATGTAATAAGACATTCTGGCCGTAACTTGTCCTGAACTTCAGCCTTCCTAGAATTTGCACCAGTTTTGGATCAAGGCCAATAATGCCGGTCTCGTAAACAGCAGTTTCGCCAGCATCTTTGACCTGTTTATTGATTTCAGCTTCAGCCTTGGCAACCTCGTCTTCAATCCTGGCTGGCTGAATTCTGCCGTCCTGGATCAGTTTTTCAAGAGCGGTCTTGGCGATTTGGCGGCGGATCGGATCAAAACCGGAAATAACCAAGGCCTGGGGAGTTTCGTCAATAATCACTTCAACTCCAGTTAACCTTTCCAGGGTCCGGATATTCCGACCCTCTTTGCCAATGATCCGTCCCTTGATATCGTCATTGGGCAAAGCCACGGTTGTGGTCGTGATTTCTTGAGCCTGGGACATGGCTTGTTTTTGAATCGCTAAAGTCAGAATCTCTTTGGCCTTATTCTCAAACTGGTCCCGACCGCCCTCTTCAAGTCTTCTCATCTTTTCTAAAATCTCGCGCTGAGAATCATTTTCCACTTTTTTAAAAAGTTCCTCTTTTGCATCTTGGACGGAAAGACGGGCAACTCTTGCCAGCTCTTGTTTTGTTTTTTCCTCCAGTTCTTCAATATTTTTTTTGACCTCTCTTAATTTTTCAACTTTACCTAGAAAATCAGCTTCCCGATTTTCCAACTGAGTTTTTCTCTGATCTAAGAGATTTTCTCTTTTCAAAAGCAATCCCTCTGCTTTAAAAATTTCCTGATGCCGCCTTTCAGTATCTCCCTGAGTTGTCTCAATTAACTTTTGGGATTTTGCTTTTGCTTCTGAGAGAATGGTCTCTGCCTCAACTCTGGCTTGAGAAATCATTTTCTCAAGCTTTTCTTCAATGCTGCCTATCTTTTTCTTGGCAATTGATTGGCGGGCGAAATATCCCAAAACCGCACCAGCTGTTAAAGATAGGACAACAATCACAATATAGAGTAATTGGTTCATGTTAAAAATGACCGGGTGAGCTGCATCAAGACCGGATCCTTAAAGTTTTAAGATTTGGTTTTAATGACCTTGTCGATTAGACCGTAGAGTTTAGCTTCCTCAGAAGAAAGATAAAAATCTCGATCAGTATCTTTCTCAATTTTAGCTAATGTTTGGCCCGTGTGCTTCGATAGAATCTGATTTATCTTTTCTTTGATTTTTAAAATCTGCTTGGCGGTAATCTCGATCTCAATTGCTTGGCCAGTAGCGCCACCGGCAACCTGATGCAGCAGGATTTCGGAATTGGGCAGAGTAAACCTTTTGCCCTTTTTTCCGGCAGCCAGTAAAACCGCGGCCATTGAAGCTGCCATGCCAACACAAACCGTAGAAACGTCTGGTTTAATGTATTGGATGGTGTCATAAATCGCCAGGCCGGCTGTCACCGAGCCTCCGGGACTATTAATGTATAACTGAATGTCTTTGCCCGGTTCTTTAGAGGCCAAAAACAACATCTGCGCAATAACTGAATTGGCAGTCATGTCATTGATTGGTCCGGCTAAAAACACGATTCTTTCTTTTAAGAGCCTTGAATAAATATCATAAGCTCTTTCGCCGAATTGAGATTTTTCTATGACCGTTGGAATCAGATTCATAAGAATATTGTATCGGACAAATTGCCCGATATATTAAACTCCTATCCTCGTTTAGTATAGCAAAAAACTGTTGAAAAGTAAATTGCAACAGCTTTTGCAAAAAGAGTTTTTTAAACTAAGAAACTAACGATCAATAGAGCAACAATATTGATAACTTTAATCATGGGATTAATGGCTGGTCCGGCCGTGTCTTTATACGGATCACCAACTGTATCTCCGGTCACGGCTGCCTGATGGGCAAAAGAACCCTTGCCGCCATAATTCCCCTCTTCAATATATTTTTTGGCATTGTCCCAGGCCGCGCCTCCGGAAGTCATGGATATTGCTAGGAAAAGCCCGGTTAAAATACTGCCAACTAAAACCCCGGCCAAAGCCAAAGGCCCTAAGATAAAACCAACCAGAATCGGAGCTAAAACCGGAATCAAGCTTGGCGCCAGCATTTCTTTTAAAGCTGCTTTAGTGACGATATCCACGCATTTTCCATATTCAGGCTTGGTAGTGCCTTCCATGATTCCCGGGATTTCCTTGAATTGCCTTCTAACCTCGTTAACCACTTCACCCGCAGCCCGGCCAACTGAAGTCATGGCTAAAGAAGCAAAGAAATAGGGGAGCAATCCTCCCAAGAAAAGACCGACAATTATCTTTGGATCGTCAAGGGTAAAGTTAAACTTGCCGCCGGCAATTAACAGTTCTTGGGAAAAGCTGGCAAAAAGAACAATGGCGGTCAAACCAGCTGAAGCAATTGCATAACCCTTAGTTACTGCCTTAGTGGTATTGCCAACCGCGTCAAGAGCATCAGTTACCTTCCTAACATCTTCACCAGCTCCAGACATTTCAGCAATACCGCCGGCATTATCAACAATTGGACCAAAAGCATCAATGGCAATAATCATTCCTGTTAACGACAACATGGCCACAGCAGCTAAAGCAACACCAAAAATACCAGCCAGCTGAAAACTTACTAAAACTCCCAAAGAAATTAAAATTGCCGGCCAAACTGTTGACTGCATGCCCACGGCAAGGCCAATAATAACATTAGTGCCATGACCAGTTTGTGAAGCCTGGGCAATTGATTTAACAGGCCGATACTTTTTAGAAGTAAAATATTCAGTGATGATGAACATTCCAGCCACAACCACAAGCCCTATTAATGAAGCCAGATAAAGCCTGTTGGTGGAGATATCTCCCAAGGGGCCAAACTTTTTAATAACCGGATAAAATCCCAGAGCAGCAATGCCTGCTGAAACTGCCAAGCCCTTGTATAAAGCGCCCATAATGCCGCCTTTGCCCAATTTGACGAAAAAGCTGCCAATAACTGAAGCAAAGATGGCCACTGTTCCTAAAAACAATGGCATGAGTAAAAACATTGAGTTAACTGTTGTTAGCATTGATCCTAAAATCATGGCTGAAATTAAAGCGATAACGTAAGTTTCGAAAAGATCAGCCGCCATGCCAGCACAGTCGCCAACGTTATCCCCAACCAGATCAGCAATTACAGCCGGATTTCTGGGGTCGTCCTCGGGAATGCCCTTTTCAACCTTGCCAACCAGATCAGCGCCAACATCAGCAGCTTTAGTATAAATACCGCCTCCCAGCCTGGCAAAAACAGAAATCAGCGAGCCTCCAAACCCCAAGGCAATCAAAGCTTTCAAATCATTGGTCAAAAGATAAAATCCGGAAACAACTAATAATCCCACCCCAACCACTAAAAATCCAGTCACCGAGCCTCCTTTAAAAGCAAGATCTAAGGCTGCGGCCAAACCCTTTTTAGCAGATTCAGTCACTTTGCCATTGGTCCGGGTAGAAATAATCATTCCTAAAAATCCGCATAAGGCTGAAGCCAAAGCTCCAATTAAAAAGGCAGCTGAAGATTTCCAGCCAAGAGAAACTAAAATAATCAGAAAAAGAATTATGGCTACGGGTAAAATAGTTTTTCCCTGTCTTTGCAAATAAGAAATTGCCCCTTGGCGAATGGCTAGAGTAATATCTAAAACCTGGCCCGAGCCGGCTGGAGCCTGGTTAATCTTTTTAACCAGAAAAAAAACGAAAACCAGAGCAAAGACTGAAGCTAAAAATGGAAAGATAATCATATTTTAATTATTAATTTTTATTCAGCCTTTTTAGTTGATTTTTTCTTGGTGGCTTTTTTAACCGCCTTCTTAACCTCTTTTTTCTCTGGCTCAGGATCTGACGGCTCTTTGTCTATGTCTTTATCATCAATATCTTCATCTTCTTTTTCTGAATCAGCATCGTTTCTAACATCAATCTTCCAACCGGTTAATTTAGCCGCTAACCTGACATTCTGGCCGTCTTTACCAATTGCTAAAGACAATTGGTCTTCCGGCACAATAGCTAAAGCAATATTATTGTCCTTGATTTTAATATCCAGAACCTTGGCCGGACTAAGGGCATTGGCAATCAATTCTTCAGAATTCTCAGCCCAGTTAACAATATCTATTTTCTCACCGCCAAGTTCGTTAATTACAGCCATCACCCTGGTTCCTCTTTGTCCTACCGTGGCACCAATCGGATCAATTTTTTCATCATTGGAAAAAACAGCGACTTTTGATCTGGATCCTGCTTCTCTGGCAATTGCCTTTATTTCTACTTGACCGGAAGCGATTTCCGGCACCTCTAATTCAAAAAGTTTGGAGATTAACCTTGGATGAGACCGGGATAGAAAGATAACCGGTCCCCGAGGGGTATTATCTGTTTTTAAAAGATAGACTTTTAGTCTTTGTCCCAACCGGTAAAACTCTCCGGGAACCTGCTCTTCTTTAGTTAAAATCCCCAGGGTCTTGCCAATATTGAAGAAAACATTCCTGCCCTCAATTCTTTGGACAACTCCGGAAATGGCTTCGCCCTCTTTTTCCTGAAATTCCAAAAAGATAGTATCTTTCTCAATTTCCTTTATTTTTTGCAAAACCACCTGCTTAGCAGTTTGAGCAGCGATTCTGCCAAAAGAAGAGGTAACTTTATCCTCAAGGGGAAACTCTAATTCTTCTCCGGGCTTTACTCCCTTTTTTATTTTTTTAGCCTCGTCCATCATCAAATGACGCTCTGGATTAAACCTGATCTTTTTTGACCCCTGGTCTCCCAAGTCTTCTCGTGTTTCTGAAAAATCAGGCCTTGATCCTGTTTTCATCTGTTCTAATTCTTCTTCTGAATAAATCATTGAATCGTCAACAACCAGCTTAATTTGCCAAAATCTAAGCTCGCCCGTATCCGGGTTCAGCTTTGCCTTTAAAATTTGGCCCTTCTTGCCATAATCTTTCTTATAGGCAGAAGCTAATGCTTGTTCAATTGTCTCGATCACTTTTTCCCGAGGAATTCCTCTTTCTTCGGAAATCTGGGAAATAGCGATAGCAAATGATTTTAGATCCATAAAACAAAAACCTTTAAAGTAAAGGTCTAAATGATAATTAACTCAGGATAGCAAATAGATAAGAAATTATCAA
>JAHIOR010000058.1 GCA_018895125.1 Patescibacteria group bacterium
AAGAATCTTTTTTAAAAATTTCTCGATAGAACTTTCTTTTGGCCATTTCAGTATTTAGTATAGCGAGTACGATATACTGAGCAATTCTTGCTCATTATAGCGAGTACGATATACTGAGCAATTCCTGCTCATTATAACCCAGTATTCTAATAATCGGTAGCGGTTAAAATACAGGTTTTGTTGTTTAGACAAAACTCGCTTTGAGCGAGTTTTGTTCTTAGTAGAGTTTTTAAATTAAGAAAGCTTCATTCGAATTCTTCTTCCTCTTCCTCAGCTTCTTCCTCTTCCTCAACTTTTTCCTCAGCCTCTTCCTCTAAATCTGAATCTTCCTCAAGCATACCTTCTTCCCAGGCGCTTTGATCAGTCAAGAAAGATGAAAATTCTTTTTCCAGTAACATAAATTTAATGCTTTATCTTAATAATTAATCCGACCTTTTGGATTTATAAATAACACCTACAAAAAGCGTGCTATAGCAAACTAAAAGTTTGATATATCGAGCTACCTCGCTCGCTATAGCAAACTAAAAGCTTGATATACCGAACCTCCGGTTCGCTATAGCAAAATGATATATCGGGACCCTACCCGCTATTAGCAATTTTAATTTTCTAAGAGGCCTTGTCAACCCCTTGAGGGGATAACTCTAGCTTTTTGATCTTTGACCATTGCCTTTAGAAAAGACAGCGCAAATAGCTACTGCTAAAGCATCGGCAATATCGTCAGGCTTTGGAATCTTTTCTAGGTTTAAGATTTCCTCAACTTTCTTTTGCAAATCTTTTTTTTCGGCCCGACCATAACCTGCCACCTTTGATTTTACCTGCAAGGGAGTGAGTTCTATTATCGGAATATTTTTTTTGGCTGCCCCAAGGATCAAAACGCCGCAAGCTCGACTGACCGGAATAAAGGTTTTTAAATTTCTAAAGAAAAAAACGCTTTCGATAGCGATTAAATCGGGTTGGTATTTATTGATCAGACCGTTATACTCTCGACTGATCTTTTTAAGCCGATCGGGGAAAGAATGATCTGGCGTTGTTTCAATTAAGCCATAGGCCAAGCATTCTATCTTCTGTTTTTTTCCTTTGCTAAGCTGAGCCTTAACGACGCCATAGCCAATAGTGGCTGTTCCCGGGTCAATTCCAAGAATAACCATAGGTCAGTCTTTTAAATTAGAATAAGCGTCTTGAACGTCGTTGTTTTCATCAAGATCATTGAAAAGCTTCTCTGCTTGTTTTTGATCAGTTTCACTAATGGGAATTTCATTTTTAGCCACCCAATCAATAGAGGAAGATTCTACTTTGATATTTTGTCTCTGAAATTCTTCTTTTACTTCTTGGGCTTTATCAGCAGTAGTTTGGACTTTAAAAAGATTGTCGGGCCGCCAAATAAAATTTTCAGCACCGGCTTCGATCGCTTTTAATTCCAGAGCTTCTTTGTTTTTCCACGGTTCAGATTGATCTTCTAAAAGAATAACAATTATACCTCTTCTTTCAAACATCCATCTGACAGATCCTTCCTGGGCCAGTTTGCTATTGCGTTGAGCGAGAATTTGTTTAATCTCCAGAAGGACGCGATTCTTATTATCAGTGATTCCTTCAATTAAGATGGCAATTCCTCCTGGCCCATAAGCTTCAAATAAAAACTCACTCAAATTTTTACCTCCAATATCTCCGCTGGCTGATTTGATCGCTCTATCAATATTTTCATTGGGCATATTAAAATTCTTAGCCCTATCAATTGTTGTTTTTAGCTTATAGTTGGTATCAATACTAGACCCGCCATCTCTAACAGCAATAGCGATAGCTCTGGCCATTTTTGAGAAAATTTGTCCCCGCTTTTGGTCCGTAATTTCTTTCGCGTGTTTTATGGTCTTCGCATGACTATGACCGCTCATATTTTTTAAGAATTATTTATACCCCCTACTAACCTTTTTAACATTAAAACGGTTATTCCTGAAAGAGCCGCAAGAGCAATAGCAGTTAAAACTGTTCTTAAAAACCAAGAATTATTATCTTCAACCTTTTCAAGGTTACCCTGAAGAATGCTGGCTGAAATAGGAATTTCTTCTTGATTTCCCAAAGGACTGCTTTTTCTTTCCTCCTTCATTCCGGCATTGGCGCTAGCTGGTGTTAGTTGATTTGTCCAAGACCAGCCATTAGAGAATCTGGAAAAAGACTGACCCGAGACAGCTGTTTTATAGTGTATTGAGTCAACAATCTCTTGATCGGGATTGAATATTAATAGCTCATCCTCCTGGTTATTGAGAGTAATTTTTGATTCAGGCCTATTAATTACCAGATACGACTTAGCATTAATAGTAGTGTTATTGGGAAAGGAATACGCCTTGACCTGGCCGAGAGAGTCGCTAATCTGCCAGCCGGATAAATTAACGATAAAATTATTTTGGTTGTAAATTTCAATCCATTCTTCGTTTTCGTCTGGGCCGAGAGGAGAAGGGAGAATCTCATTAAAAATAATTCCCCGGGGGTAATTAGTTGGCTCCGGGAGGGTAGTTGATATTGGTTCTGGCAGGAAGCTAGCAACGGGGGACTCAATAATACTGGTATTATTCTTTTTTCCAGGAGTTCCATAAACCTCTTGGCTGGTAGCCCAAGTTTCCGAGCTTGTTCTTTCCATAGTTTGCTTAGTAGAATTGTCTCCGGCCGGCCAGCCATTATTGATTTTGATTTCATCAATTAAGAGATTATCTTTATCAATAAGTTTTAAGTTTTCGCCATCGTTTCCGAGAGCGCCGACATAAATTTGATTCGCCGCTATCTCAGGAACTGTTTCATCATTAGTTCTTTCTAGTAAATAGAAATTTTGACCAGGGATGATTCCGTTTAAGATGATGCTGGGGGTGCCATCGTCAGAAACAATTTTCCAGCCGTTTAAATCTATATCAGAATTAGTATTATTATAAAGCTCAATCCATTCATCGTTGCTGGAAAAAGGTTGGGATTTTCCCATCCAGGCTAACTCATTGAAAATAACATCAGCGGGAGAAGCAATAGCCTTTATCGGTAGGAGAAAAATAATTATTAAAAGCAGGAAACGCATGTTTTTAGCAAAAGTTATAAAGCTCATTCTAACCCTTGACAAAATCAGAGTTATATATTATGATTTAAGTATTGCCTTTTCGGGTGGGGACACCCCGCCCTCTGTGCTTGTGAAAATAAAGGTCAAAGGAGAAACAAAATAGATATTCTCTCTTAGTTAATCTTTCGACCAAAATTCAACGGGCCTAGAGGGCGGGGGAGAATTTTTCTTGAAGGAGATTTCGGGGATTCTTTTAGAATCTCTGGAACCTTCCTCGGAAAAATTTGAGACTCGTGACTGGCGTCCGGGTATGCCCCCACCCGAGGAGGTTTTTTTCTTTTACTCTGACCCAACCATTCTTTCTAATTCAGCAATCGTGGTTAAGCCGCTAAGAACCCTAATTAGGCCGTCTTGATGCATTGTTATCATTCCTCTTTCAATCGCTTTGTTTTTAAGATCGCTGGTCGGTGGGTTTTTAATGATAAATCTTTCCATTTCATCATCTATTAAAATAGCTTCGAAAACTCCCAATCTGCCTCTATAGCCAGTAAGGCCGCAGTCTTCACATCCCTTAGCAACAGGGATTTTTGTTTGCGCTGTTAATTTAATTGACGGAATATTTGTTAGTTCTTGAGAGATTTTTGCCAGTTCATCAGAAGATGGATATTTAAACTCAACACATTTAGAACAAACTCTTCTAATCAATCTTTGAGCGATAATTAGATTTATAGCTGAAGCTATTGATGGCGGACTTGCGCCTAGATCAGCTAATCTGGCAATGGTGCCAGCAGCATCATTGGCATGGATGGTAGAGAAGACTAGGTGCCCGGTTAGAGCGGCCTGAAGGGCAATTTCAGCTGTTTCTAGATCTCTGACCTCCCCAATCAGGATAACGTCTGGGTCTTGCCTGACAATGGCCCTCAATCCTGAGGCAAAATCATATCCTTTTGACGGTTCTGTCTGCGTTTGAGAAATGCCTACTAAGTGGTATTCAATCGGATCTTCAATAGTGATGACTTTTATGGTCGGATCTTGGACTTCTTTTAAAAAAGCATAAAGAGTGGTTGTTTTTCCAGAACCAGTAGGACCGGTAACAATGATCATGCCGTTGGGTTTGGAAATTTCTTTGCGGAATATTTTAAGAAGATCATCTCTTAAGCCAAGCTGTTCAAGGCTGATCAGGCTTTTAGGATTTAAGATTCTTAAAACCGCTGATTCGCCATGTTCGGTTGGCAGAGTAGAAGACCTGATTTCGATATTTTCCTTGTTTTTGACAACAGAAAAACGACCATCCTGAGGCCGGTTGCTGATATTAAGCTTAATGCCAGAAACTAGTTTTAAGCGTGAAATTAAGGGCTTATATTCTTGGTGGGAGATATTAACTAAATCTTGGAGAACGCCATCTACTCTTAAACGAATTTTGACTTGTTTTTCTTCAGTTTCAAAATG
>JAHIOR010000059.1 GCA_018895125.1 Patescibacteria group bacterium
AAGAATTGACTGTGGCTAAAGTATCAATGTCAAAGTTGTCATTTGAAGATTTGAATAAGTTGTAAGAAGAGTTAATAGTGGTAGCTGCAGACAAAGCCGTTGTTTTAATGTCATCATTAGTATTATTGAAAATGTTGTAGTAAAGGGTAATGGTTCCGCCCCCGCCCGTAATCTCAACTCCAACATTCGTTGCGATCAGCTCCGAATGCGAAAGCAGAGGAGACCCGGTCTCCGTTGTTATGGCTTTGGCCACGCCGGTGATTTTCATGTCCTTAATAACTGGCGAACCAGAAGTAATGGCAATGCCAACTGAACTGCCTGTTCCTGCCCAGGTGATATATGAGTTTTCCAGCTTAATGGTGCTGGGACTGACGCCCAAAGAAACAACTGTTTTGCCGGTAGTGTCAGCCGAGATGTCAAAATTAATGCCTCTGATCAGGATATTGGAACTGGTGCCGGAGATTGTCAGAACCGTGGCGTCTGCCTGGACGATTTTGGTGACTTCCGGTCCTCCGGAACCAATAATATCAATGTAGGATTTATCGTTTAAAGTAATGGCTTCGTTATAAACCCCAGGCATTACCTTAATTAAATATCTATTTGAAGCAGAAGAATCAGTAATAGCATTAATGGCTGATTGAATAGTTTGATAATCTCCTCCCCATTTAGCTACAGTAACAGTTCTAGCATGGCTACTAGCAATAGCGGCAAAATCTTCAACTGGTTTCTTTAAATGATAAAGCTGGGTAATTTCTCTTTCTGTCAAAGCTCTACTAAAAATTACAAAATCTGAAATTAAACCCTTAGCCTGATTAGTAGAAGAAGAATCAGAGCCAATAAACATGCTGCTGGGTAAACTTTGAGCTGTCCAGGTAACAGTTGAGCTGGTCTTAACTTTATTAATATATAGATTAGTAGCTCCAGAATTATCATAAGTACAAGCAATATGAATCCAGCTATTAGCAGAAAAAGCTTCACTTGAAACCACTGAAACCGTAGTCCAATCAACTCCGTTATATGCCTGACAGTAAAAACCATTATCGCCAGCCCCATCATTATAATAAAAGACTTTTAAGTGATCTGCTGTTTCAAATAAACTTTTGGTGCCAGTTTCACTTGAAGCAAAAGCTGGTGAGTACCATAAAGATATAGTACCAGTTGCAGAAGAAATGTTATTGGCAGCAGCATAAACTAAAACTTCGTTATCAGTAAACCTTAAAGCCCTGCCACCCGGAGCCAAAGAATCTGAAACCAGTTCAAAAGAAGGCAAATTATCGGTATCAACATAGTTAGCTAGCTGACCACGGCTGCCTTTTAAGGATCCTTGGTTAAAGTAAGTAGCAAAAGTTAAGTCGTCAACAATCTTTGAGGCCAAAGACAAGCCTGCTTCTGAGAAAGAAACAGCTCCAGTAACGTCTAAAGCTAAACCTGAGCCACCAATCATGGTTAATTTGCCAGTTTCGTCAATGTAGAAAACAGAATTCCCTGCAACTTGAACATCAAATACCTTGCCAACGAAACTGGCTGGAGAATTAATTACTGCCTGTTGGGAAGTAACTACTCCTTGAATTAAAGTTGAATCAGCTAAATAAATTAACGGATTTGATACTGAGGTAGAATTTAAAACTATTTGCTGTCCGGAAATCTGAATGCCAGTACCAGCAGTTAAAATTACGTTACCAGTACCAAGGGCTTGTAAAACAATGTCAGCATCTTGCTGATAGATCTTGGGGGAGGCGATTGGTTGAGTAGTATAAATAGTTTGAGAAATAACACCGCCTGGAGCATAAAGCCTTTTTGTCATTTCTGTTTGCAGATAATCAATCTGAGATTTCAGAAAAGCTAGCTCAGCGTCATCAATACTTTTTATTTCCCTAGTGATTTCTTTAACTGGTTGAATCTGGGTAACACGACTGACTTCAATGGTTCTTTCTTTAGCAATCAAACCATTTCGTTTTAAATCTTCAACTTCTTTTTTAATGTCCGCGATTTCTTCCGATCCAACCCCTGGCGTTGGCGTAACTTTAACGCCAGGGGTTAAAGCGATTTGCCAGGGCGCAAGCAACTTAGCAAAACCTCCGGAGATCCGATCCCTGAAGCTGACGACGCCTGTTTGCAAACCATTGGCGATTCTCTGAATTTCCCCTTGGAAAAAAGCAACCTGGTTTAAAACACTGTTGGAAAAATTCTTAAAGGCGATCCTGATTGGCTGCCAGGAGAAATCTGCGAAATTGAAAACTAATTCAACTATTTTTTCTTCAATAAGATCGTTAGTTCTAAAATATCCGGAAATAGTTTTTTCCAAACCGTTAACAAGCTTTTCTTCAAGGGCTTTTTCCAAAAGCCTATTGGTCTTGTCATAATCAAAACTAATGCCGGAAATATTTATCTTTGGCAAAGAGAATTTTGGAATTTCAACTTTTGGCAAAGACAGTTTAGGCAATTCAATCTTTGGAGCGCTCAAAGAAAACTTAGGCAGTTCAATGCTTGGCAAGGACAGCTTGGGCATTTCAATCTTTGGCAGAGAAAATTTGGGAATCTGAATCTTGGGTAAGCTCAGAGAAAACTTTGGAATTTCAATCTTTGGTAAAACAAATACTGGTTTTGGGATTTGCGGAATATGAATTTTTATCTTTGGTAACTCCGGAACTTTCACCTCTGGAATCTGAATCTTTGGCCAGGAAAAACTTGGCCATTTCCATTCAAAAGCCAGTGGCAATGGTTTGCTTTTAAAAACACTAACAAAAGCCTTGGGAAGAGAAACAAGTTTTTGGCCAGCAGAAAGTATTTTACCTTCAACAAAATCATTAGCCAAAGAATAGCTGAAAACAATTTTCCGGCCCATGTTTAAAAATCCTTTTCCGAGCCATTGGCTGTATTCGCCGAAATCTTCACCGGTCTGGACAACGCCTTCCTTAACCTGAGAATTATCTACTAGGTTGACAGCGTTAACTGCCGCATCGTTAACATTGGCAACCATTTCCTGCAACTGAGGTAAAATGCTTTTTCTAACGAAAAAGCTGCCGATGACAACGCTGCTGATCAATAAAACTGAAATTAAAACTGGGGCTAAAAATTGTTTGGCAACAGCAAAATTAAATTGCGGCAAAACTGGAAATTGCAGCTTGGGCAGTTCTAATTTCGGTAATAATTTTACAAAATCTATTTTCGGAAGTTTTGGAATCTGCAATTTGAGGAATTGCAATTTTGGCAATTTGGGAAATTGTATTTTTGACAATTCCAGTTTGGGCAACTTGGGAAGTTGCAGTTTTGGCAGTGATACTGAAAAGCCTGGTTCTGGAGATGCGTCAGGAATTACTGACTGTTGGGCATGATTATATTCTTCAACTTGTATTTTATAAGCTTCAACCCATTCTTTAGTTGTCACCCAATTCCTACCGATTTTGACAGCTTTTAATTTTCCTTGACGGGCTCTCAAAGACAAATACTCTTGCGCATAGCCGCAGTGTTTGGTTGCTTCATGTAAAGAAATATATTTTTTGCCTGTGTCTGACATCTTGTGAATAATCGCTGCCTTGACTATTAGCTGGAATTAATTACAATATAAGTTGAGAGCCTAAAAGAAAAACCGCTAATTTTTGCACCACTTTGGCGACGATCTTCCGGCTCTCTTTTTTTTGTTTCATTATTTATTTGTTGTTTTTTAAAAATGCTTAAACAAAATTATCAACAAAAAAACCGCTGATAATTTTGCACCACTTTGGCATTTTTCCGAATTTGTTTTTTAAGCAAAGCTCGGTTATCCGATATATCCTCTTCCTGAGTTAATTTTCGAACAAACAAACACATCAGTCAAGGGGGATTTTTAACACGAACTGTGGATAAACTAATAGTGGTATCGGATAAAGGATATCAATCCTTAATTTAAACCTATTTTTATTGTGATTTCTCAAAGCCTTTGGGAAATTAAAAAACAGACCGTATCGGATCTAATCAAAGATATGATAGTTGTGGAAAATGAAGAAGACTATTAATTATTTCACAATTGATAACATACAATCGTGAATAATTCAAACAGTCTTAAAATATTTCACTATTAAGTAAATATTAGAGATTTTGTTCCATACTTTGAGCAATGCCAATGCCAGCCAGAGTGGCCAACAGACTACTCCCCCCATAACTTACTAAGGGGAGAGGGATGCCAATCACGGGTAAAAGCCCTAAATTCATGGCAATGTTAATGCTAGCTTGGACAATGATAATAATAGCCAGCCCGGCTGAAAATAATCTGGGAAAATTACTTTGGCTAATCAAGCTAATTTTAACTAGCCGCCAAATAATCAAGAAAAAACATGCTAAAAGAATAATTACTCCTGCTAACCCAAATTGTTCAGCCACACCACTAAAAACAAAGTCTGTTTGCACTGCAGGCAAAAATCCATACCGAGTTTGAGTGTTATTAGATCCCTGGCCAATAAGCCCGCCAGAACCAATGGCAATAATAGCCTGGGCCTGGTTCCAGCCGGTTTCCAAGGGCGCTAAAGACGGAGCAATAAAACTCATAATTCTGGCTTTGTGATAATCTTTTAAAAAAAATTGCCAGCTCAAAGATAAGAGTACTAATCCAAGTAAACAAAGAATTAAAAAATGTTTAATTTTAATGCCGGAAACAAGCAAAACTCCTATCCAAAGTAAAACAAGGATAATCACTGATCCAACCTCTGGCTGAAGCAAAATTAATATGGTTGGAATTGCAACATATAGCCCGGAAATAAGTATATGGCGTATCCGATATACCTCTACATGCCTAGTAGAAAAGTATTTAGCTAGTAAAAGCACCAATACAATCTTGGTAAACTCAATCGGACCAATAGAGATTAAGCCAATTTTATACCAACTCTGAATACCCCTGATATTAGGAGCAAAAATTAAAAGCCCAAGCAAAGCAAGTAAAGAAAATGCGTATAAAATGGCTAGAATATAGGCATTATCTCTGAGAATCCGCCAATCAATAAAGCTAAGAATGACCATTAAGGCTAAGCCAATAACTAAAAAAATAGCCTGCTTTTTAAAATTCAGGAAGTCAGAGGTATAAAAAGAAGAGCTATAAATCACACTCAAGCCTAAAACTGTCAGTAATAGGCTAGGAAAGAATAAAAACCAATCAATCTTTTTAAATTTTTCAAACCACAAGATCATAATGTGGAGAATATTAGAAAAAATTAGAATATTTCACTACTTCAGACTAAAGAAATCCTTAAAACCCTTAGCCTCCTCTAAATTATTGGTCTCAATAAGTCTCAAGTCTTCAACTTCAAAACCAAAGAACTCTCTCAGGGCTTTTATCTCTTTGGTGCAAGCAAAAGGTATTATCCAAACATTTTTCTGTAAAGAATGGAAGCCCAGATCTCTGAGCTTTGTCAAAAATGCTTTTTCTTTTTTTGCAGGGTCAAAAATAATCAAACGCCATTTCTTATCCCAAGCCTTAGAAGAATTAATCTTAAGATTAACAAGCCTGTATTTAGCAGCTTCTTTTTTTCCAATCGCAGTCAGTCGAATATGGAGCTGGCCATTAATGATTTCTCCAGTAATCAAGCCTTGATTTTTTAAATAGTAAAAAGCATCCTTGATCTTTCTTTTATCAACTTGCTGGTCCTTAAATAAAAGCTTGAACAGCTGGGGCCAAAATCTAACCGAGTCATGGGCAATAACAACTGATTCCAAAAGCAAAAGCTTGCATAAAATCTCTTGAGAAATATTGCCTTTAGTTCTAGCCATAAAAAAGTGAAAATATTGTTAAAGTTAAAGTATATTTCGCCTTTAATTCCTTTATTTTATGGAAAAAAAGGAAACAAGTCAAATATTCCACTAAAAAAGAGGGGGTAATGCCCCCTCTCATCTTTTTTCTTTGTTAACAACAACTAACTAACTATTTTCAAAAAGTCTGCCTCAGAAATTGTTTTAACTTTTAATTTCTTTGCTTTTTCAAATTTTGAACCTGGATTTAAGCCAATAATCACAAAATCTGTTTTTAAACTGACTGCTTCTGAAACTAGACCGCCCAAAGAAAAAATCTTTTCCTTGGCCTGATCTCTGGTAATAGTTTTTAAGCTGCCGGTAATAACAAATTTTAAACCTGCCAGTTGTTGAGACTGTTGCTGATTTTCAATTTTAACTCCAGCCTTAATTAGATTATCAAGAAATTCCAAATTCTTTTTGTTTTTGAAAAAGTCAGCAATTGCCTGAGCGGCAATCGGACCGATATTTTTAATGGCTTGGAAATCTTCTAAAGTTGCCTGTTTAAGATTGTCCAAATTCTTAAAATGAAAAGCTAAATCCTGGCTGGCAACTTCACCGACATTTCTAATCCCTAAAGAAAAAATAAATCTGCTGAAACTAATTTTCTTTTTATCCCTCAGAGCTGAAATCAAATTGTTAGCTGACTTTTCTGCAAACCTTTCTAAAACAACCAAATCGCCCGGTTCTAATAAAAATAAATCACTGGGATCCTTAATAAGATTTTCAGCTAATAAGCGATCAATAATCTTTGGCCCCAAGCCCTCAATATTAAAAGCGCCTTTAGAAACAAAATGATAAAAAGAATTCTTGGTTCTGGCAAAGCAATCCTTATTCGAACATCTCAAAACCACTTCTCTGTCTAACCTTAATAGATTAGCACCGCACGAAGGGCAAGTCTTGGGCCAGATAAACTCCTTTTCCTGGCCAGTCCTTAATTCAGGCAACACCTTAATAATATCAGGAATAACGTCTCCGGCCCGACCCACAATAACTGTGTCTTTGATCTTTAAGCCAAGCCGCTCAATCTCGTCTTGATTATGCAAAGTAGCGCGGGAAATAACCACTCCAGCCAGTTTAACCGGCTTTAAAACAGCTACAGGAGTAATGGCGCCGGTCCGGCCAACCTGAAGTTTAATATCTTCAACTATGGTTGTGGCCTGCTTTAAAGGAAATTTAAAAGCAATTGCTCCTCTGGGGGCTTTGCCGACAACACCAAGCTTGTTAAAAATCTCGTTGTTATTAATGACAACAACTATGCCGTCAATCTCGTAAGGGAGAGTCTGTCTCTTTTTTAGCCAAAAATCCCGAAAGGCAAAAACCTCCTTAATGTCTTTGCAAAACTTATTGTATTTATTATTGCTCTTAAATCCCAATGCCTTTAGGATTTTGTGCTCTTGTTCATGAGTTTTCTGGCCCAGATCAGTCACCAAGTCATAAATATCAGCTTCTAAATTACGACTGGCGGCAATCTTAGGATCCAGCTGCCTGACAGAACCGGCTGCCAAATTCCTGGGATTGGCATAAGGAGCTAAGCTCCTTTTTTCTTGTTCTTTGTTTATTTTTAGAAATTCTTTTTGGGCAATAATGGCTTCTCCCCTGACCACCAGATTATCTAATCCCTTGTTTTTAATATTGTCAGCAACAGCAAATAGCTTTTCTTTCTCTAAGTCTTTAATAATGTCGCTTGTCTGGCGCAGCCTCAATGGAATAGAATCAATGGTTTTTAAGTTCTGGGTAACGTCTTCGCCAATCAGGCCGTCGCCTCTGGTTGATCCTGTTTTTAATAAAATCCCGCCTTGTTTTCCAAGGCTGTAAACCAATTCAATTGCCAGACCATCAAGTTTCGGCTCGCAGTAAAAATGAATATTTTCTTTTTCTGGTTGAGACAAAAGCTTGATGTTTCTCTCCAGCCAGTCTTTAACGTCTTGTTCAGAAAAAGCGTCATTAAAAGAAAGCATTGGTTTCATATGCCTTGCCTTTGAAAATTTGCTTAAAGGCTGGCCGCCAACCCTTTGGGTCGGGGAGTCCGGGGTCACCAGATCAGGAAAAGTCTGTTCTAAATCAAAAAGCTCTTTCTTAAGAGAGTCTAGGGCCTCAGGAGAAAACTCCTGGCTATCTTTAACATGGTAAAGATAGCGATAGTGATTGATCAGCTTTTTCAGCTTTTCAATCCTTTTTTCAGCTTCAGTTTTTGTCATTGATATATTTTTAACTTTTAATCATTATAACACATAATGCTATATCGAATTTACCCCGCCCAATAACATAAAAACGGGACGACCGTCAGTGTTATATGTCTAACTAAAAACTCAGTTTTTCCGCGAATGTAAATTTCTAATAAGACTGAGGTGAAGTTTTTTTGCTTCCTCCCCCGCCCAATCTTCGGGCAATAATTCCCTGGGCAAGCAAGGATCATTTACAACAATTGATTGATAACGAAAAAACGATTTAAGAAAATCTTTTCCCCCTCGTCCCGACTTTATGACAAAATCTTGATATTCTTTCTGAAGTTCAGAAATTTTCCAAATCTTGGCCGCCAATATTTTTGATTCCTCCTGACCGACTTTGTCTGAAATCGAAAAAATAACATAAGATCCAATGCCCAAATTATTTACCACTTCCTTTATCTCTCCGAGAGAATTATAAGCGGAAATCCAAATACTATTTTGCAATTTGCCAAAATTAAGCCTTTTTAGATTTGCTCTCAAGATATTTCTTTTAAATCTTAATCTTTCGGGGATATCAAAATTAACCAAATGCCAATTGCCATCCCAATGATTCGAATAATTAGTTTCCGGAAAAATATCCTTCAAACGCCGCCGTCCTTCAGGTGTTGGCTTAAGGCTTTCCTTTATCCATCCTTTTTCCCTGGCGTGCTTAACCGCCCTTTTTAAAGATTGGTAATTTATTTCTTCTAACCTACTGTCCACTTTCGCAAAAGTGTAAGGAAGAGAACGACCAACACGAGGATCAACTATTGATTCGTAGCTGAAAATTAAATAAGTAAGGACTAAATCGGTAAGAGAGGCAAAAACTCCCTCGCTAATTTCCAAAACCTTTTTTCCTAATTGTGATTTTACCATTATTGTTAGTATAACATATAAGTTAGACGACCGTCAGTATTATATGTCAGAAAACTATCTCGCTATTCTAATGCCTCTTTTAACGTCTTTGTAAGTTCCGGTTGATTCTAAACAATAGCTTAAAGCCGCACTTGGACAACCGTTAACCCCGGGATTAAGTTTCTTGACGCTATAGACGGCATTATTAGATAAAGTTCCAGTCCAGGGACCAGTTCCAGCCGTGGTTTTAATATCATAAAGGGCTCTTTCAATCCCGGTTTCAGTGGCTGCAAAAGCAATCACTGAATTACCAATATTTCTTAAGCTCTTGGTCTGAGTTAATAACAAAGTATTCAAGCTAAAAGCCAGTCCCAGCACCAAAGACAAAATCATTATTGTCAGATAAAGGGAAACTCCTGATTTAAATTTTGTTGTTGGTTTCATTATGAAATTTAATATATAGGTCATTGAACATTAAGCCTTCGCTGTGATAAAGTGGTTTGAAACTCCATTGGCGAATTTAATTCTGCCTTTGATCCTATTCTCTTAATAGAAATTAGAAAAGTAATTTTAGGCTGCAGCCCAGCTCCGTCAACCACGGCAATATTAAAAGCCGTCACTTGGGAATTTTCTGAAGTTAAAAACTGTTCTTGAGCGCCGCCTTTGGCTTCTTTGAGTCGTTTGCTAACAGTATCAAAATAAAATTCCTGGCAAACATTTTGAGAATTAATGAATTTAATTCCTTTATTACTCCTGGTCAGTTCATAATTCTTGTTTTCAGCTGACAAACAAGTCAAAGCAGCAGTTTCAGTTTTGGCCATTCTTAAAGACCGGCTCATATATTCCATCAAATAAGAAGTCTGATTAAAAACATTTTGAAAAGCAATTGACCTTCTCTGGCTCTGCAGACTGGTAATAAAAATAGTGCCGATAGCCCCGACAATAACCACAAACAAGGTCATGGCAACCATTAGCTCTATCAAAGTAAACCCTTTATTCTTAAAATTCATAAACTTTAGTACCAATTGTATTTTCATCAATTGGTCAATATTAATTCATTAGTACCAATTGTATTTTCATCAATTGGTCAATATTAATTCATTAGTACCAATTGTATTTTCATCAATTG
>JAHIOR010000060.1 GCA_018895125.1 Patescibacteria group bacterium
ATAACGGTTTTTTCTTCAGAAGAAAATGGTAATGATAGTATGAAAAAAGCTGCTATTAAAGCGGGATTAATTCCAAAATCAATACATTGGTGGCAGTTTTGGAAAAATTAGAAATGTAATTTTGTTACAAGTTTGGGTATACTTTTTTTGTTGAGTTACCCTTATTTTTTTTTACTTTTTTTACTTGATTTTTGCGGGAGGCGTGATTATCTTGTTAAATAAATTTTAAAAGTGTATAATTTGGGCGCAAAGAAAGGTTCTGGGTTAAACTTATGGCGGAAAAAATTCCGCAAATTATTAAAGATGTCGTTTTTGATTTTAACTGGTCCGAAGAAAAAGTTTGGGCTCTTAAAATTCCGGTTGTGGCAGGTACCCCATATACTAGACATATACTCTTTTCATGATAGACTGAAAGAAAAATAATAAAACTATGCCAAAAGGATACCCATCGCTAACAGCAGAACAAAAACAATTAATAATTAGCCGCGTAAAAGAAAAAGGCGAACGAGTGGCTGATCTGGCCAAAGAATACGGAGTAGTTCCTAATACAATTTATCATTTGCTCTCTCGCCAGAACCAAGGCGCCGGCGCTTTGCTGGAACTGGCAAAAATGAAACGAGAAAATGAAGCATTATTGAAAATTATCGGACAGCTGGTGGCTAACGAGAAGCTGGGAAAAAAAATCAAGCACGGCTATGGCAATTAAAGAATTGGCTCCCAAGCAAAGCAAAACCGAGTTAGCCAGACAAATGGGAGTGTCTCGCCAAAGCTTGTACTACAAGCCCAAGATGCCAGAAAAAGATTTGAAGCTGAAAGCCGAGATTGAAAAAGTATTGTCAAAAAACAAAGCCTACGGGCATAGAAGGGTAGCGGACGATCTGATAATCAACAAGAAAAGAGCAAGACGGGTAATGAAACTTTTTGGTCTTAAGCCTCAAAGAAAAAGAAAATGGAAAAGACCCGAGAAACCGATGGATCAAGGCCAAGAGCCAATGAATATTCCCAATTTAATTTCAGGATTAGTCATCGACGCTCCGCACTATGTTTGGGTTTCTGATTTCACTTACTTGCCGTACTTTAACAAATTTATCTATCTTGCTACTATTGAGGATGTTTTTACCAGACAAGTGGTCGGCTGGGAAATATCACTAAGGCACGATACTGATTTGGTGTCTAAGGCACTGTTAAATGCTCTTAATTATTACGCTCCGCCCAAAATCATCCATTCCGATCAAGGCAGCGAATATCGATGCCAAGATTATCTTAATCTTTTAAAAAGTTTCAATATTCTCCCCTCAATGAGCCGAAAAGGCAGTCCTTGGCAAAACGGCTACCAAGAATCATTCTATTCGGGGTTCAAATTCGACTTGGGGCATCCGGAAATTTATCCTACTTTTGGAGAATTAATCGAAGCTATCTCTCAGCAAATTAATTACTACAACAATCGCCGCATTCACACCGCCTTAAAATGCCCGCCGGCGATATTCGCCAAAAAATACGAGCTCGCAACAGAAAAATTATCAATGATCATTAAATAATTTTTAACCATTTTTTTCAAAAAATCAGAAAAGACAAGTTGTCTAAAAAATGGGTACTTGACACTTAAAGAATTAGTCCCCGGCAAATACATAGAAAGTATTTTTAAGACAGCGGAGAGAGCCAATGATTCCGGTAAGCTTATTGTTTTGTCCGAAGAATTGTTTATATGATGAAATTTAATGAAAAATATAATCGTGAGGATTTTATTTATTTTTTAAGAGATTTTCTTCCTGAAGATTTTTTAGAAGAAGAAAAAGATATCATCTTAGAAAAAGATAAGTTCAATAAAATAACCAATGTAAAAGAGTTGGGTTTTTGCAAGTCTCTTGATTTGTCGATTTTGGAAATAGATCATAATAGCGAAGCTGACCCGAGAGTAACGATAGCAACTGAAGCTTTTAAAGTTTTAGCTCAATGGTGGGTGCATAAGGCTTTGATTATTTTTAAAAATAAAGATTCGGAAAATTATAGATTTTCATATCTCACAATTTCTCTTGATTTGAATGATAAAAATAAAGCGATTAAAAAATATTCAAACGCTCGACGGTATTCTTTTTATCTTGGACCAGGCGCAAAGACTAAAACACCGGAACTACAACTTATTAAAAAAGATAGAATAAAAGACACCAACGATCTTTTTAGCCGTTTTTCTCTAGAAGTTGTAAACAAACAATTTTATCTTGAGGTGGCAAAATATTTTGACGAACTCGTGTCTGATGAAGCGCGAAATTTTTCGCTTCCGTCCCAAGTAAATGTAACCGTCCGAAAGAGCTTTGCTGTGCGTCTTATTGGGCGTATTATGTTTTGCTGGTTTTTGAAACAGAA
>JAHIOR010000061.1 GCA_018895125.1 Patescibacteria group bacterium
CCAAAGAGGTTGAGGAGGAAAAGCTAAATGAGATTTTAAAAGCAGCCATGCTTGCTCCGACCGCTCATCACTGTCGGTCATGGGAGTTCATTGTCGTTAAAGACAGAAAAATTATAGAAAAGCTTTCCAAAGCCACGAAATGGTCTGATTTTGTCAAAGGCGCGCTGGCAGTGATTATCCTTTGCGCTGACGAATCTCTTGATCCCCGCTGGATAGAGGATCTTTCAATTGCTGCTGGCTATATTTATCTGGAAGCAGTTAATCAGGGCCTGGGCACCTGTTGGATCGCCGTCAGGGATCCCCAAGGTTCTAGAGACGAAGAAAATTACGTTAGGGAGATTATCGGCGCGCCGGAAAAAATCCGGATTCTCTGCCTGATGCCGCTGGGTTATCCGGCCGAGAAAAAAGGCGAACACGAAGATTCAGAGTTTGATTTAAAAAAAATCCATTCCGAAAAGTGGTGATTTCTATGGAAAAAAGTTTGCGAATAAAAAACGAATTGGGAGAAGAATTGGATGTTTTAGTTGAAGGTAATTTAGACGGCAAGGCGGTGGTGGTTTTAGTCCACGGTTGGGGAACCGACAAGAATGAAACAGCAGATCTTTTCGTAGATATTTCTAAAAGCCTACAAGAAGATTTTAGAATTGTCCGATTTGATTTTTCTGGTTACGGTCAGAGCCAGGGTAAACAGGAAGAGGCGAGTATTACCAAATACACTGGCGATCTGAGGCGCATTTTAAAGTGGGTGGAAAATGAATTCAGAAAACCGATTTACATTTATGCCCATTCAATGGGAACAATGGTCACGAGCCTGCTGTCTCCAGATAATATAGAGAAAGTGATTTTAGGCGTTGCTTCCAATAATAGTCCAGGGCACTACATCGAACGTATTAAAAAACGCATCGAATCGAAAGGAGGTACATTTGATCTCGATGGTATTTCAATTTATCCGCGGACTAGCGGACAAATACAAAAGATAGGTTCTGTTTTCTGGCAATCATTAAAACAACTTAAGCCATTGGAGATAGTTGCAAAGCTGGCAGGAAAGACTAATCTACTGATGATAAGAGCAAAGCAAGACGAAATCATCGACAACCAATTTTTAGATGAATATAAGCAGATTTCGAATTTGAGATATTTGGAACTGGACGGTAGTCACAGTTTTGTTGGTCCGGCGGACAGGAAAATATTCATAAAAGAAATAAAGAATTTCTTTCTTAACTAATATGCCGGAAAGAAACGTTGCCATAGTTATTTTTTATGACGACAAAGAAAATATCATTTTTCAAGAAAGGGGCAGTGCTTCTAAGGTTGGAGAAAAATACGGTTTCTGGGGAGGTCAGATTGAATCTGGTGAAACGCCAGAGCAGGCGATAAAAAGAGAGCTGATGGAAGAATTAGGTTTTGTCCCGGAGAAGTTAGATTTTTGGCGCCACATTTCTTATCCCGTAATTGAGGGGGGTAAATATCATGGTTGGATGATAAATCATGATGTTTTTCTGTCACCGATTACTTTAGGCTTGGAAAAGATAAAAACCCATGAAGGCGAAGGAATGATTAAAATGACGATTGATGAAGCAATCAATAGTCGCGGTTTCTCCATCGGCGGCACGGAGCTTTTGAGAAAAATAAAAAAAGAGTTGTTTTAAGTTGAATCTAATAAATAAACTTGTGGGTATGAAAACGCAGGAGGTCGGACCTCCTGCGTTTTGCTTAAGTTACTCGATCATTATTACTCCTTATCATTGCTATAGCATTGATACGGAGTTGTTTTTATTAGTGGCCATTAATGGAGATTATTAACGAGCTCCGGACTCGTTGTTTTAAAATAAAAAGGATTTGTTTACGGAAATTACAGAGAAAAACTATTGATTATGGGTTTCGCTAATTCAAAAAAATCTTTTGATTTCATCAAAATAGATTTCGTGTGGGCGCCGGCGTTGAAAGCAATTTCTTCGTTTTTAAAAACAGAATTATCAACATGGGTTGTCAAATTCATAACGCTGCCAAAAGGGGGAATAGCGCCGACTTCCAAGCCGGTAATTTCCTTAACTTGTTCGGGCGAGAGGATGCGCAGATCTTTGATATTGTAGAGTTTTTTGAAGGTTTTTGTATTAACTCGTTTGTCGCCGGGCACGACGATTAAAAGCGGTTTAGAGTCGGCGGAAAAAATTATGGCCTTAGTGCCCTGGCACATTTTAGTGTTTCTGACTTTGGCAGCCTGTTCTGAAGTGAAAACCGGTTCGTGTTCAAAGAGTTGGTAATCAATATTACTTTCATCAAGCAGTTTTTTTATTTTCTCAAAAACTAAGCTGGTTTCAATCATATTATTTTTGATCTATGCTTTCCCAGAGATAGCGGCAGGCGAGGCTTCGATAAGGTTTCCAGCGCTCGGCGATTTTTTCTATTTTCTTGAAGTCGTCTTTCTTGACTTTGTAGAGTTTAGAAACGGCGGTTCTTAAGCCCAGGTCGCCGACAGAAAAAACATCCGGCCTATGGAGCGTGAAAATCATGAACATTTCTGCTGTCCAAGGACCAATGCCTTTAACTTTTAAAAGCTGTTCGTAAACTTCTTTGTCAGGAAGCTTATCAAGAGATTCCAGATTGAGTTGCTTATTGTCTACGCATTCTGCCAAAGACTTGAGATATTTTACCTTTGCCCAAGAACAACCACAGCTTCTTAATTTAGCGTCGCTTGTTTTTAAAATTTGCTTTGGTTTGGGAAGTTTTCCTTTGAATAAACCGAGAAATCTTTTGTAGATGACTCTAGCGACTTTTCCCGATAATTGTTGACCGATTATCTCGTAGGTCAGGGCAGCGAAAAAATTGGTTTTCTTTTCCAGCGGCGGCAAAGAATGTTGTTTGATGAGCTGGCGCATCGTCGGATCTTTCCCCAAACAAGCAATTATTTTTTGATACTCATAGTTCATAATTTTCCGTCCTCGTTAATTACTCGTATGCAGCGTTAGCGAGGATGGTTGTTTTAGGGTTTGAGATAGTATTTTTTGTTTTTAAGTTGGTCGGGCAAAAGACTGCCAGTATCATATTTTTCATAATCTTTGCCATAGCCCAAACCTTTCATTAATTTGGTTTCTGGATTTCTTAACTTTAAAGGAATAGGTAAGTTGCCGTGCTGCTTAACATCTTCCATAGCGGCAAAATAGGCATTGTAGCTAGAACGGTCCTTTTTAGCCTGACTAAGGTAAGTAACACCGTGAGCTAAGTTAATGGCACATTCCGGGTAGCCAATGGTCTCACAAGCCCTAAAAACGCTGTTAGCGACGACCAGGGCAGTGGGTTGGGAGAGGCCAACGTCTTCTGAGGCGAAAACCACCATTCTTCTGGCAATAAACAAGGGATCTTCACCGGAATCAACCATTCTGGCTAGATAATAAAGGGCTGCGTCAGTATTGGAAGCTCTCATTGATTTTATAAAAGCAGAAATAGTGTTGTAGTGTTCTTCGCCAGCCCGGTCATATCTTAAGAATTTGCTTTGTAAAGCCAACTTTATATTCTCAACTGTCATTTCTTTATAGAGTCTGGCTGTAGCTTCTAAAACATTGAGAGCTTGTCTGGCATCGCCATTAGCATAATTGACCAGAAAGTCTTTGGCCTTGACTGGAATTTTTATCTTTAGTTCTTTAGCTCCCCGATCAACAATTTTTTCAAGATCTTTTTCTGAAAGTTCGTTTAAAACAAAAACCTGGCATCGAGATAAAAGCGGACTAATAATCCTAAAGCTCGGGTTTTCAGTGGTAGCGCCAATTAAAATAATAGTGCCGTCTTCAACATAGGGTAAGAAGGCGTCTTGCTGGGCTTTGTTAAAGCGATGGATTTCGTCAATAAAAAGAATGGTTCTTTGGTCTGAGGTCTCTAGTCTTTGTTTTGCTTCAGCCACCACCTTTAAAACATCTTGTTTTTTGGCAGTTACGGCCGAATATTCGATAAAATGAGCCTTGGTTTCATTAGCCAGAATCCTGGCTAGAGTGGTTTTGCCAGTGCCTGGCGGTCCCCAGAAAACCATTGAAAAAAGCTGGTCAGCTTCAATGATTTTGTAGATCGGCTTGTCTTTCTCAAGGAGATGGCCTTGGCCGACAATTTCCTTTAAAGACTTGGGCCTGATTCTGTCAGCTAAAGGAGAAAAATTTATATTTCCCATATTTTAGGAATGAAAAGAAGTAATCCTACGATTACAGATAAGATAACGGCTATAACCACAGCGGCTGCAGAAATATCTTTAATTGTTTTAGCTTTAGGGGTTATTTCTTCTCCAGCCAGGATCTCAATAGCTGTGTTTATTAATTCGAGAATTAGAATTAATCCAGCCACTGTTATTAAGATGATCATTTCTAAGGCAGAAAACTTTAAAAAAACCGATAGTGATAAGACAATAACGGCAATAGCAAGCTGGATTCTAAAATTAGCTTCATTTTTAAATGCAGTTTTTAAGCCTTCAAAAGCATAACCGAAGCTTTTTAAAAGAGAGTGTTTTTTAATCATGTTTTTTAATAGTGAGCGGAATGCTCGATATATCGCTTCGCGCTATAATAAAGACTAATTCGCTTTCAAATAAGAGTTTTTCTGTTTTCCAGGGCTGGTCTTTAACTAAATCCTGGAATTGTTTTGAGTAAAAGTCAACCATGCCTTTTTGCTTGCCAGAAATACTTTTTGTTGGAAAGGAAATCACCAAAAACTTGGAATTTTGTTTTTTAAGAATTTTTAGGGTGGAGCCTTTTTCTTGGCGCTCTAACAGGGGAATAACTTTTAGAAAGAAAGTAACATCGCTTTTGGGAAACTTGTCAATTAAAGCATCCCCAAGATCAATTTTAACTTGTTTTACTTTAAAAAGATCAAAGAAGGATTTTAAAAACCAGGCCTGATCTTTGTCTATATCAAAAGCATGATATTCAGTATTTTTAGAAAGGTTCATCCAGAAAAAGGTTAAAGGATTTAATCCTGAACCAATATCAACAATAGTTTTAGGTGAACCGATAACGTTAAAAATCTTTTTATAAAAGTCATCCAGGATGGCAATTCTTTCGTTGGTGGAGGATTGAAGTTTC
>JAHIOR010000089.1 GCA_018895125.1 Patescibacteria group bacterium
AGTTCGCTCGGAGTTAAATCGGTTTTAATCACATAATCATCAGCCCCCAATTCCAGCCCCTTATTAATTTCCTCCTTTTGCCCTAAATTGGAAAAAACCAAAATGGGAATTTTTTTTGTCTTGCTGTCTTTTCTTATCGCCTTTATGACTTCATACCCATCCATCTCCGGCATTAAAATATCCGTGATAATTGTATCTGGCTTTTCTTCTTTAGCGATTTCAATACCCGGTCTTCCATTCCCCGTGGCAAAAACCTCATAACCGGCCTTTTTAAAGTAACTTTCATACATATCCAAAAGAAGCCGCTCATCCTCAATAATTAAAATTTTCTTTTTCTTTGTCTCCATGTTTATTCCTTAAAATATAATAGCATATATCCCCCGCCACGCAAAACCCTTACCCCACTCTAAATCTAACCTATCTCTTTTATCTTCTTCGTTTCTATCTAATCTAACGAGGGGACTGTCCCCGAATTACATCAAGGGGGCAGTCCCCGTCATCTGAAAAAGGTTCCTGACACCTTTTTGCTTTTTATCCAAAGGTCTCGCTCAGAAAAAGAAAAGGTTTGACATAATGAGTAGCGACATTTCTTAAGGTCGCGCTCATAGGTCGAACCTTTTCTTTTTTCCAAGGGGACAGTCCCTGTCGCGGGGACTGTCCCTGTCATATGTTTCTCCTAAAAAGGTTCCTGACGGCTTTTCCATGCTCTTTTGGCTATTAACTGTTCTAACTTGCTTGCTTGGCCGTATGGGACGAACTTGGAACCTTTTTAAGATCATCTTACTTAAAAAAATTATAACATTAAAATAAACTATCGTCGTCATCAGGATAAGTTACCCCTTCTTTTCTGGTATTTCTTTCTATCCTATTTAATGATCTTACTATTTTGTTTATCTTCCAATACCAAGTAACTATTTCTCTACCTATTATGAATAAAACTATTATTCCAATTACACCGATAACAATTATTTCTGTATTCATATTTTTTTATTTATTGTTTTCATACCCCCATTATACCAAAAAACCGCCCAAAAGGCGATTTTTCCCCAAGGGGACAGTCCCTCGTCCGCGGGGGCTGCCCCTGTTATCTGCAATTAAATTTGGTTTGTTGATTATTTAATTCCCAAAAGAAAATAAAGAAGATAATTATATCCCGAATGGATAGCGATAGCCGTTAGAAGTCCTAAAACAGGTTTCTTTTTGTTAATGAAATAACAAAGAATTATAGCCGCTATTATATGGATTAGTATTGGATAAACCGAAACAGAAATTCCCTTGTTGATATATCGAACAATGGCTTCTAACACTCCCCAACCAAAACCAAAGAAAAAACTATAAGAAACTTTTATTTTCCAAATTAAAATTGAAAAATATCTGCCTAATTCTTCATAGAGAGGAGAAAAAATGACAGGGAGCGCTAAAATAAAAAAATTGTTTTCTATGCTGTTAATCTTAATTGTAATTAAAACAAGAATTAAAAACAACAATCCGAAGCCGATTATGCCCGCGAAAAAGGTGACTAAAATATTAATTAGGCGGATCATTGTGTCGCAGTGGTTTTTACTGGCAAACGGACAAACAAAAAAGGGCACCCGCTTACCGACAGCCCTTTCGGAACTGCCTACTACCTTTCGGCAGCAACCACTGCGACATGATGATAAGACAGATGCCCGTCTTTATATCGCAGTGGATTTTTTACCATACCTTATAGACCAAACTACAAGGGTTAGGCAATCAAATTGTCATTTACAGATTAGCATAAATCAGAAATTTTTGGAAGCATCCAAAAAAAGGTCAGGCCTTTCGAGTAGAGACATTTCTTAAGGTCTCGCTCAGAAGGTTTGACCTTTTCTTTTTTCCAAGGGGACAGTCCCCCGTCCGCGGGGGCTGCCCCCGTCATAATTTCTCTTATTTTCTAAAAAACTCCTGACACCTTTTTCGGTTGTGGATAAATTTTTCTTGACACTATTGTTTTTTTGATATATTCTTAAATTGTCTTTCGGTTCTGTTTTTGAACCGTTAGGGTATTACATCCAAGAGCCACCTTCCACGCGGAGGGTGGTTTTTATTTATCGTCCCTTTTTCTATACTTCAATTCCCTGCCCCAAATATTGTCTATTTTTAATACATCGGAATATCCATCTCCGCCAGTTCTCAATTCTTCAGAGATATTATTCCGCGAAGAAAAAATAAATACTTTTTTATTATTCCTTTTTAAATAAGACACCAATGCCAAAAAATCAGAATCCCCCGTAAAGAAAATCGCCGTATGATATTTTTTCAAATAGTGTATAGCGTCAATTGTTATCTCAACATCCATATCGCCTTTTTCTTTTATGGACTCCCCGTATTCGTCAATAATATTAATTCTTTTTAATTCCTTCTTTCTAACCTCAAAACCAAGTCCCTTTTTCAAAAAAGTAAAAAATCTATGCTTCCCATCTAAACTATAATTTCTCGTGCCATCGGCTGGATAAGCGGTATAATAAAAAACTTTAACAAGCGACGCTTTAAAATTTTGCTTAATAAAATTTAAAGTTTTTTCATAATCCAAAAACCTGCCCTTTGCTTTTTGCGCCTGCCACAAATTAGACGCATCAATAAAAACATAGACGACATTACCACCTGCGTCTGTTTTCTGAACAAATTTTTCAAAATATTCTTTCATACCCCCATTATACCAAAAAACCGCCCCTTTGGCGATTTTTCCCCAAGGGGACAGTCCCCCGTCCGCGGGGGCTGCCCCCGTCATAGTTTCTTCTGACGCCTTCTTATTCCCCCTTATCCTCCCTAAACCTCTTCTTAAGATATTCCTTTTCTAATTTCAAAGATTTTATCTTAATCTCAAATAACTCTTTCTCCTTCTTAATCTCATCATCTATTAAACTCAATCTCCCCATAGTTTCTAAAAACTCATCCTGCTTCATGGGCTTTATCCCCCTCGGTCTCATTTTCTTAACCCTCTTTTGAACTACTTTTTTGGTTGTTTTTTTGTCATAGTTTTGTTTTAAAATACAGTCAGAATTTTAACATTTTGATATTTTTTTTTAAAATTTAAACGTTTCTTTAAATTGTCTTCAACCTTACTCGATATTAAAATAAGATACTTATAATCAACATTTTCATTAACTAATCTTTCTAAATCTTCTTTTATATCTTTCATCTGTGGACCCTTAAGACTGTCGCCTTTATTAATTGTTGTTGTTTTAATCTCTGCAATTAATTTTATTTTATTACCTTCTTTGCCAATTAAATCTATGCCCCTTACGCCAGCATTAAAGTAATTAATCTTTAAAGATGGATATTTTTTTTCTAAAATATCAATAGCAATTAACGCCGCTTTATCGTGAATATTGTTATTTAATAAGCCAACTGATTTTTTAATATCTAATAAAAACCTCAAATCATTTTTATATATTTGAATTTTTGACCTTTCAGAAATAGAATTTTTATTTTTTAGCATATATTGATTTTGATTTTTTATTTAATAATATTAACCATAAAATAGTCTTTTAATTTTATTAAATATATTATCTTGTTTTGCGCTTTTTTTTGAAATATTCTTTATCCCCTCTTTTGATTCTTTATCAATAAACAAGTCTTTGTTTTTTTCTTTAATGTTATCGATTCTTTTCATAATGCTTTTTACCTTTTCCTCTGATTTTTTATCATAGATCTGGACAGATCTAATCGCCCTATATTTCGATAAATTATTTGCTGTAATATTACTAACTTCTTTTTCTTTAAGAATTATTAATTCTCCAGTTTCTTCTTTAATGACCACAAAAGCCAATTTTTTTATTTGTGCTGTAAATAACTCTTCTTTGTTATGGTCATCCGGATCATATTTTTTAAGTAAATAGAATAAATTTTGACCATTTCTTGAAATATTAAAATCTAAAGTAATATCTTTAATATCTTCTTCGTTTAATTCAAACCACATTTCTTCCGGTTCATATTCAACTTCTCTCATAATAAATTCCAGAGCATTCTCAAAAAAAACAGATATAAAATTAGGCTCATTTTGTCCTTTTAGATAGAACTTGGCATATTTAAGTTTATCTTTACTAATCCCCAATCCAGCTAACATTTTCATGGGTTTCTCATCTTCGCTTCTATGTGCTATTCCACATCCCCAAAAATAAATAGTTTTCTCTTTCGTTAGATAAAAAAGCATACGTAATTTAAAAAATAATCTATTTTTTAACGCAAATAGAATAAATTCTTCATATGGTTTGCCTTTATAAGAATTGATCTTATTAATTAATTCTTTACCAAGAGCTTTCGCATCCCATCTTTCAATATGAAATTCACTTATGATATTATTTTTTTTGGTCTTAAAGTGCATATATAAATCGTATTTCTAAATCCTTCTTTTGAAGATCAAAAGATTCATCAATAAATTTTTTCTTAAATAAATTAAAAAACATATTTTATTTCTTAGATTCTTTCTTCCCTAATTCAAATGCTTCATCTATTTTCTTATTAATAATAGGCATAATATGCAGCTAAATCCCCACACGCTTTGCCCGCTTTGTCGCTTTCATTATAAGTCCACTCAACTGCTATGTGAAGCTCAAATTCAATCTCTTTTTTTAATTGTTCTAAATCTTCGGTTTTCTTCATATTTTTTGGTTTTTTTAATCCACTTTTGCAAATCTTTGTTTTTATCGGCTGTTTCTTGTTTTTTTTACTCAACATATCATAAAAGATAAAAGTTGCCTTACGATCTATTGATAAATACTTTTTTGTAGATGTAGATATTGTTAATGATTAATTTTTATTATTACCCTACGCTTTTTATATTTTCTCGAATTGCTTTCTTTTGTGTTTCTGCGTTTTTTTTGTCTGTATCACCAAGTTTTACAAGCTCATTCATTGCTGAATCGAAAATTTTAAGCAAGCTTTCTCCTTGTCCCATAGGATTAAGTACGCCACGATAAATATGATACTGCCCGCTTTCAGCTAAATCCCCCGATACATTCGCAATTACTGTATAAATATACTTGCGCACTGACCCGCCCTTTTGAATTAACGCTGAAAACTGGTCTTTGTTTGCGTCCAGTCCTTTTTCAACATATTCACGGACGATATTAAAATCTGTCCCAAATTTTTCCTCCGCCTCATTCAAAATTTTCGTTGCTTCTTCGACCTCTGAATTTTTAACTCTCGGCTCTTTTACACTGTCCCTCTTAAGAAATTTTGATAATGCATAACTTCTTATGACATTCGAGACAACCGCAACACCAACTATCCAAAGTATTGGCGTAATGTAATTTCCGTCAAAAAATTCAACGATTGTTTTTGTTAGTGAAGAGTAATCAGAAACAAAGAAGTTTATTATCGTTAGCAAGCCAAGACCAATGATTAGAAATGAAAAAGATCCGTATATAAATGGATTTGCGTTTGTTAGTTTTGAAAACAATTTAGAGGACAGCTGATCTTTATGAACACTTATAAGCTGTGGCAGTAAGAATGGCCATAAGAAAGAAGCAAAAACAATTTGAAAAAATGTAAGAGTGGCAATAATAATGCCCAACACGAAACCAAACATCCAAACAAAATTAATAAGATAAATGATTGAAAAAATGTTTACAAACATCAAAAAGCCCATTGCGTACGGCAACATTCCTTGTTCCCAAAAATTGGTGAGGTATCGGTGAATGATTAGCCCGATAATTATTAAGATAAGTATGATTAGTTCAAGCATAATAAGAAAGTTATTTTTACAATTGCATTACTTTGCGAAATTCCTCAAATTTAGGAGTTATTTTTTCTGTTAATTCCGCGGATATCATTATTTCTGTTACATCCAAATCGGTTTTTGATCTTTCACTCACAAACTTTGCAAAATTTGTTCCGACATTAACAAAGTCATCATCGCTATTAATAAATTTATCGTAAGTCCTATATCTTAAATTTAAATCATCACATGTCACCTGCGCGACATTTCTATCGTATCCATGCTTTTTTAATTGCGCGTAATATTGATTGTGTATTTCATCTAGGATTAATTTATGCAACGATTCGGGAAATATACTGCTCTCTCTAAACAACCAAAAAACCAGTGCCGTGCTTTCAAATTTCAGCACTTCTTTGTGGAGCGGGGTTTTTATTCGTCCATCTTTTTCAAGACGATTAATCGTATCGTTTACGACATTCGCAAACTCTTCCAAAATAAATGAGGAGATTATTTTTATCATCTTTTTATATTTTCGTTGACGAAAAAATTTCTTTAACATAAAAATTAACTTGGACTAGTTCCTCTACAATATGGAAATTTTGAACATCCATAAAATTTACCATATCTACCTGTTCGCAAAATCATTTTTGAACCACATTTTGGACAAATCTTTTCACCAGAAATTACGGCATGATTATTGGTATCATCAGCAGACTTTTCGATTAAGGTATAACCCTTGCAATGCATACAAAATCGTCCATATCCGGTTATTAAATCCGGGTCTCTGAAATCTTTATAATCTCTGATTTTTTTACACTTTGGACATTCTTTCATTTCACCATTCTGCAAACCTTCAATCGTTTCGTGAATATGACTTATTACATTATTTTTCCCAGCATCATTTTTTATTAAATTGCCAATTCGTTTGTTAAACGTTGAAATTGGATCTTTGCCAATATTAAACTTATTGATTCGTAAAAATTTATATCCATAGCCTTCTAATGCTTTTTGTCTGTAAACATCTTCATCGGTGTAATAATCCTGATAGTTAAATTCATTTACCTCATCAATATCTTTGAAATGTTCTCTAAACCCATCATATTCAATAATAATTTTATGTTCTTTGTGAGTTTCGTCTTTATAAACCAACAAAAAATCAATTTTATAGTTCGGATGATTATATGTTTTATCAAGCTGTTTCAAATACTTTCCAAGTTCAAACTGCGGAATGAATTCTATGCTTTCTTTATTTTTCTTCCAAAAATCAGTTTGATAAAACCAATTCATTACCTCCGGTTCCATTTTTGATTTTTTATCAACTTCACTTACGCTACGCTCTTGTTTCGCTTCACTAAGCATGAAAGAGTAATGTCTTAATGCTTCGCCGATTGAACCATTATATTTTTCAAGCGGTTTACTTAAAATAAAGTGCATTGTTTCTTTAGCGCGACTTAAGCCAACATTTAATCTTTGGGCTCTTATTTTTCCTTCTTCTTCAATATCAACATCATTTAAGTCTTTAATAAAAACACCCCACAAATGATCGTCTTCTTCAGTAGCGACCATTGAATAAAATATAATATCTCTTTCTTCACCTTGACAGGTGTCGAAAGTCATAATTTTTAATTTTAATTTATCGTAAAAATAATCCTTTTCAGGTATTTTGCTTATTAACTCAACAAGCAACTTCTGTTGATTCGTATGAGGTGTAATAATTCCAACGCTTTGGTTGCTATCAATTTCCTTTAATTTTTTCAGTTCGGAAATGATAAATTCCGCCTCAAGACTATTTGTGTTTTGTGCCAATTCTTTTTTCCCATCATGATTAATAAAAGAAAATTTAATGACATCATCAATAGCTTTCCCTCTGATCTTCATCACTTGCAAGCTGTCTTGATAAAAATATTTATTAGAGTAAGAGATAATCTCTTTATATCCCCTAAAATGTTTAAGTAACTGAGTATTATAATTTGATATATACTCAAAAAATTCCAGAACGGACGTTTTAATATTAAAGTTTTTGAGTTTCTCCAACCTTATACCGCCAGAGGCGACACATTTTATAAAAGAATCCTTTAAATTGTTAAGATATTCTCTATTTGTATCTGTACGCGCCTGAGCGGTTTTAACATTACTAAATTGTTTTTTATCTCCAAGAATTAAAACTTTTTTTGCTCTCAATAAAGCTGGGAATGCTTGAGCAATGCTAACTTGAGAAGCCTCGTCAATAATCACAAGGTCAAAAATTTCTGGTTCAAGCGGTATATATTCTGCATAATCTCTTATGCCAGCTAATATACAAGGGAAAGCGTCTTTGAGTTTCAAAAATTCTTCTTGAGGAAATTTTAATTTTCCTTGAATAATTTTTTTAAGTGCGGTTGCCGTTGATTGATGTTTATCCCAAAATTCAACTAATCTGCCGTCCATTATATGCGTCATTTTGACTGTAAGAAGGTTTTCGATATTTTTTTTCTGACTATTATAATTTAACGACGGAATATTTTTAAAATCATTCTCAATTTTTTGCTTCAAGTTTATAAACCTGATCAATCTATCAAAATCAATATCTGAAATTTTTACCAAATCATTTGAACAAAATGTTTTAAAAGATGATAGATCAATTTTTAATTTTTTTATCGTATTCGGATATTTTGGCAAATTCGTATTTAAGAATTTCAGATCATCGCCAATTTGCATTAGATTGTTCAACACGCCTAAAAGCGCACCATCATTTATTGTTTGATGAATAAATCTTAAATAATCAAAATTTATTTGGTATTTCTCGTTTAATTTCGTCTTTAACTCTTCGACAAATTGATAAATGCCTAAAACTTTTTTCAAATCTTCCAAATTTTTATGTGGCTCGATTTGCGAAGTTAGGTTAAATGATTTTTTAAATTTTTTATCTAGGTTTTCAATTTTCTTTTTTTTCAATAAATAGCCAAAAAGCCAATTTCTCTCTTCTTCATAATCGGTTATAAAATCGCTTAATTTTTTTAAAGAGGGTTCGTCAAAAGTATCAAAAGTTGATAGCAACGAAAGATCATTGGTATAAACTTTTTTGATTCTATCGACGGAAGAAGAAAGAAAATTCAATAACCACAAATATTTTTGAAAATTAGAAATGTCATTGAAGTCATTGATTGAAAAATTAAGCAATTCAAAAAGTTTTGTTTCTTTTTCTTTCTTATCCTGGTCAATAATAAGTTTGTCTTTTAACGACAAAAATATTTTTTTAAATTCTTCAAGCTCAATTGCTGATTCTGCTTGATCCAGAACCTCATCAATATCAACAGGAAAACCCTTGTTAACATAATAAGATTCTAAATCAAAATATTCATGAATTTCTTTTAAATCAATCTCGTTATTTGCTAAAATTTCGGCTTCAATATCTTCTTTTAGAGAATTTTCTGATTTTTCAATATTTTCTTCAACTGACTTATAATTTTTTTTGACCGCAAGCCAATTGGCAATGATCGATTTTATTGATATTGGACTTAATATTTTTGCGTAAGCATTTCCAGTTTTGCCTAATCTCAACACAGGATTTTGAAAACTATCATCAACTCGAACTTTATTCATTGTCTCGGTTATCTTATCTTCCACAACATCGAGAGCTTCCTTTTTGTCCGATAAAACTAAAATAGATTTATTTTTCAGAATCAAATTAAAAACGACCGCGGTAATAGTATGACTTTTTCCTGTTCCTGGAGGACCTTGAACAATAATATATTTACAGTCATCTCTTTTAATGGCAGATAAAATTTGCAATTGCTCTCCGTTTAATGGTATTGGGCTTTGAAAAACAAGCTGGCTTGGTACATCTTGATCATTCCATTCTTCTTGAATTTCAATATTGTATTTTTTTGGATCTTTATGAATAAAATCATCAATCAATTTATTAAAAGCCTCACCTAAAACACTGTCGCCTGCTATGAGCAATTTTAATATTTCCTCATAATCATTAACTAATGCCTCGTCTGATTTATCAAATAAAGCCAAGTAGCAATTATTCGAAACTCTTATAAGAAAACTTTTTGCAATTTGTTGTTCAGGATTATTTATATCTATGTTTTTATCAAGCTCAAAGAAGTTGGTTATTTCGCTCAATATTTCACTAACTATGTCCCTAAAATCGTTTTGATGTTGGGCTAAATAAATTATTCTTTCTAATATTGTTTTTAAATTTCCTTTTTTGCCTTTTTCTTGATTGTATCCTTGGGTTATATACTCAAGAGCTTTTTTGTTTATATACACTTGCGAATCAAACTCAATCGTCAAAACTTCGTTTTGTTTTTCAATCACAACCGGAATGTAAAAAATTGGGAATTTAGCATTATTGAAAGTTATATCGCAAAAATATAAATAAAATTCTTGCTTATCTAAAATAGTTCTATTTCTCTCCATTTCATATATTTCTGCAAACAGATCGCTGACTTGAAAGCTTTCAAAGAATGAGTGAATATTTAATTTGATATCGGCAATTTCAAAAACATCTTTCAATTGTTTTGAAATATCGATTTTCTCTTTTGCTAACAAAAGTTTTATAACTTCAGAAACTTTGTTTTCCAAAGGGGAAGATAAAACCGCAGTTAGTTCTTCCTCCATTAAATAAATATTGTTTTCGTCACCAAGGTTTAAATTTTCTAAAGGTTTTTCAATATTGCCTACAAATGGCAAAACTAATTCGGTTTTTAAAATTTTGGCGACAGCTTCAAGAGAAGCATTTAATGCTTGATCATATTCTTTTTTGTATAATGTGGCCGACTTTTCTATTTCTCCAGCAATTAGTTTAAGAATTTTGCTAATTTGCTTGTTGGTTATTTTTTCCGTTTGTAATTTAACCAAATCCAACAAATTTTTTGGAATTTTTGTCCTATAAACCCCTTTTTGAATTGTATTGAGGGTGTTTTTATCAAATGCGTGATTTATCGCTTTGTTTACGAGATTGTTAAAAGAGGGATATTTGTTTAGATTTAATCCAACAAGCAAATTATTACTACTCTTAAATTGAATACTTCTTTTTGGATTTTTTCTTTTATGAAAATCTGTTTCTAAAAAATCCATAAAATACTTGGCAACTTCTTTTATAAATGCCAAACCATTTTTATCTTCAATTTTAATATTTTTTGGTGCCATATTTCTACTTAATTAAATCATCAACTCCAAATATTTTGGTGATTTTTTCCAAAGTTTCTAATCTGTCAATCAATTCTTCCCGCGAGTAGTTTTTATATTTGTTGTTATTTTTATCTTGCTTGCTCATTATTTTATCTCTTGTTATATATATTTTTGAAAATGCTTTTCCCACTCTTTCATCTTTTTAGGATATTTTTTGCCTCCGACATAAAATTATTTTTTAATAAAAAGTTCGATTAAGACAATTAGAATTAAATTGATCACTACAAACTTATCAACTAGAAATTTTCTCTTATTTTGTAACTGTTTCAAATCATATCTCAATGGTTTCCTTGCTTTCTTGGTCTCAGCGTCAATAAATAACTGAGCAACCGGTCGACACTTATCATAATAAACATTATAAATTTCTCTTTCTTTTTCTATAATTTTACGCTCATAATGTCTTATCTTTAGCCAATACCATAGAATTATAAAAATAATAAAAACTATGCGATAAATCGGAAAAAGCAAAAAAACAATTAAACCAATCGCCAAAACCGCTATTTCATCTATTGAAATATAATCCAGTGTGTCGTGTTTTTTATATTTCTCCCATTTAGATTCCATTATAGTATCACTTTATCAACTCCTCAACACTCACATCCAGCCCGTTCGCAATGTGGGTTAGAGTATTAATAAGTTTCTCTTAACGAGGTTCGACCTACGAGCGCCCCGCAGTACTGCGGGGCTACTCTTTATGTCAAACCTCTTTGCTTACCATCCTATCCCTCTCATTTTACCCCAACCGAAAAAACAAATCAATCAAAAACCCGCTTGGGGCGGGGTTATGGGGATAGGTGAAGCGTTTCTTCAGGAACTGCTGCCAAGCAAAGTCACGGCGTGGGCGCGGGGTGTTATAATATGATAATCAAACTCCTTTGTTAGAGCTGGTTTAATGAAAATACTTTTGTTATCACATTCCTTGCAAGATTTAAAAGACTTTAATGTGTGATTAAAAAACGAACCGCAAAGATAATCGCATTTGAACGCCACAATGTCTTTTTTTGGCAAATGAGTCGCTAATGGCGCGCAAACTTTTCCATCAATCTCAATCTCTTTCTTTCGCGCGTGAAGATTGCCCATGACAGCAAGTATGACTTTCTGATTGTGGTTATTAAGTATTGATTTAATGTTTTGCGCCATTTTAAGATCTCTTGTATTCCATGATTCTTGTTCTTCAGAAAAACAGAAGATATTATGTTTTTTGTCAGGTAAGAGAATTTTATTTCTTGCTTTGAGCCATTGTAAAAAGGCGATATGCTCTTTTGAAACGCGACCATCTTTGTCTTGGACAAAATTCCAACGCTGCCACGACGGCGCAATTTCTTGATTGTTTAAAAACGCTTGAATGTCAGAATTGATTTCTGTAGGCCATTCCAAAGCAATTGTGACGGAAATGCCTTCCGCCTCTAAAGAATCAACGAATGTTTTTATGATTTCAACATTTTCCGCGACTCCATGCGTTTCTCCGAGAATAATAATTTTCTTTTGTTTTATTTTTTTTAGATCAAAATTGTATAACATAATTTCTATATATTAATATGAGTTTTGCCTGCTGTCATCAAATCGACATCAAACCTAAACACTTTCTGACCTGCTGATAAAAGTTTTTCTATAACTGGCTTAACATGTAAATCATCTTCTGTATTCGTCAATATTAGGATTGTATCACGCACGACATATCTCCTTTTAGTTATTTGTTAATATAAAAGAACTTTTGCGAATTTGCTTTTATTATTATAATACAATATCAATTATATTGTCAATACAATAGGGCTTAGGTCTAATAAGCAAACACAATAATTTCACTCATGTTCGGCTATCGGATAGCCGAATTATTAATCTCCCCCTTACTCCACCTTTACATTAAAAGGAAATACTTTAACGGCATCTTAAGCGCGTTTGTCTCCTGATTATATTCCGGCGCGTCAATTCCTTCAGAAATAATAATACCATAAACCGCTTTCACCTTTTCCACTGTTTGCGCCACTTGCCGATATTCTTTTTTATTCACCCCAACTTCAATCACGATTTTATTTTCTCCCGCGCTCAGAATAAAATCAGCTCCCCCTTTTGCGCTGTCGTAGGTCAGAGAAAAAGCCGGTTTTTTATCGCACAAACGATAAAGATACATACCAACTAAATCTTCTAAAAGTTTTCCTCGCGCGTTTTGTTCTGTAATAATGTTGCCGATAGTTTTATAATACATCGCGCGAAATGCAGGCGATGAAAATAGGTATTTTGATGGCTTCTGCGTCACTTGCTTGAAATGTGACCCATACGGATATATGCGATGCAAAACTTCCGCCTGTTCCAACACAGAAAAGATTTCCGCTATCTTGGGACGGGAGATGCCAAATTTTTCCGCCAATGTTGTAAAATTCAAAACATCCATATCAGCCACGGCGTATAAAATCGCCGAAATTCTCCCAATAATTTCCGATGACAACCCACGCATCTGCGGGATGTCTTTATTGATTACTCGTTCCAGAGATTTGCTTATTTGATCATAAACTAATGCTTCATTTTCCAGCGTAATCATAAACGGCAATGACCCATAATAAAGATAATTTTCAAAATCCAAACGGCTGATGACGTGATAATATTTATTTATTTTCTGTTCTTGTTTTTTCAACGCATTAAACACCTCCTCGGCGCTTCGTCCGCCAAAAATGATTTCTCTTAATTCTTGCGATAATCCCTTAATTTCATATTTATCTTTTTTAATTTTAATAAATTCTGTAAACGAAAGCGGATAAATTTTTTCATAAATAGCGCGTCGCGCAATATCAGGATTGCTATTTATAAGGGCGGCGGCTGAACCAGTAGAAAACATAAAAACATTATGGCTACGGTCGTAGACAGTTTTAAGAGTTGCGCCCCATTTTTCATCGTATTGCACTTCGTCTAAAAACAAAAATAACGGCTTATCTAAATTTGTAATAGGTCGTCCGACAATTTCTTCAAAAATGCTAATTACTTCATTGATGTTGCTTCCAAGAGTTTGGGTAATTTCATCAACTGAAAGAATTAAAAAATATCCGTCAATATTTTTTTTAGCGTGATACAACTGATACATAATCGTCGTTTTGCCGGCTCCGCGTAAACCTGTAAGTGTTACCCAGCGATAAGATTTATTTCCGGCAAGAAATTGGTCTAAATGCGACTGGATTCTGATAAAAATATTTCTATTGGGGCGTTTTTTGTTTTGCGCGTCAAAAACATACGCTCTTCCGCGAAAATCGGCTTGAGCGATTTGATCGTTGATATATTCCTTAATTTTTTCTTTATTTGCAGTCATTTCTTTGTTTATTAGCGTTTTTTAGCGCTAATTACATCTTACACTAAACCCCATTTCAGTGTCAAGTCCGCTTTACACTGATTTTATTTTTGTATTTTACCCTTTATTTTAGCCGTTATTCGGCATAATTTATAGATTACAATCCCCGCTTTTCCTTTCCCCTACTCCACCGGTAACTCAAAACAAAACTTACTCCCCTTGCCCTTCCCTTCCGACTCAACCCAAATTCTTCCTTTGTGGGCTTGAATTAGTTTAGAAGCGAGGTAGAGGCCTAAGCCAGTTCCTTCGGTGTAGATTTTAGACATGCCCTTCCCGCGGGAGAATTTTTTGAAGAGATTTAATTTTTCCTTGGAAGAAATTCCGATGCCTG
>JAHIOR010000062.1 GCA_018895125.1 Patescibacteria group bacterium
ACAGAATGAAAAAAGAAAAACTTAATATTGATGATTATCAATGGTATTTGGATTTAAGAAAATACGGCAGCTGTCCTCATGCTGGTTTTGGTCTGGGGTTGGAAAGACTGGTAGCCTGGATTTGCAATCTTGAGCATGTTAGAGAAACTATTCCCTTTCCTAGAACAATTTACCGTTTTAATCCTTAAAAACTTATGGCTAAGAACTATCAACCAGTAATAGGTTTAGAAATCCATATTGAACTAGCTACTCAAAGCAAGATGTTTTGCTCTTGTTCAGCTTCTCACTTTGAAGTGGAGCCAAACACTCATTGCTGTCCGGTTTGTTTGGGTCTTCCTGGAGCCTTGCCAGTGCCTAATAAGAAAGCTGTTGATTGGACCATTATGCTGGGCTTGGCATTAAACTGTGAAATTGCCAAAGAATCAAAGTTTGATCGAAAGAATTACTTTTATCCCGATTTACCCAAAGGCTATCAAATCAGTCAATATGACCAGCCCTTATGCACCAATGGTAAAATGATACTTGATAGCGGCAAGGAAATAGGCATTACCAGAGTTCACCTTGAAGAAGATACTGGCAAGCTTATCCATAGCCAGGACGCAACTCTAATAGATTTTAACCGCTCCGGTGTGCCCTTGCTTGAAGTAGTGACTGAGCCTGATTTTGAAAACTCTTTACAGGTTGATGAATTTCTCAAGAAACTACAACTGATTGTTAGATATTTAGAAATATCTTCAGCAGACATGGAAAAAGGCTCAATGAGACTAGAGCCGAATATTTCTGTCAGAAAACCTGATCAGAAAGGATTGCCTAAATACAAGGTTGAGGTTAAAAACATCAATTCTTTTAAATTTGTTAGAAAAGCTATTGAATATGAAATATCAAGACAACAGCAAATGTTGGAAAAAGGAGAAACTCCAGTCCAAGAAACCAGGGGCTGGAATGAATCAAAATCAAAAACATACAGCCAGAGAGGAAAAGAAGAAGCTAATGATTACCGCTATTTTCCCGAGCCTGACATTCCGCCAATGACCTTTACCAAAGAAGAAGTTAAGGAAATACAAAGCTGGATCACGGAGCTGCCCGAAGCTAGAATCAAGCGCTTTGTGGCCAAGTACCAGCTTTCAGAATACAACGCCCAGCAATTGGTTGAGAACAAAGACTTGGCCAAGTATTTTGAAGAAGTTGTCATGAATGCCAAAAACCTGTCCCCAACCCAAATAGCCAACTGGCTGATAAATAAAAAAATCGACATCGATAGGATCAATCCGAAAGATTTGGCCAAGACTATTGCTGAGTCCCAGCAAGTATTTGAAATCAAGGAAGAAGATCTAAAAATTGCTATTAATCAGGTTTTAAAAGAAAACCCAAAAGCGGTTGAAGATTTTAGGAAAGGCAAAGCCGCAGTCTTGGGCTTTCTCTTGGGGAAAGTGATTGCCAAAACCAATCCCAGTATTGACAAAACCAAAGTCAGCCAAACTCTATTCAGGATCTTGACAAAAAAGTAATTTACAGAGGACGGGCCTCTGTAAATTTAAGCACAATCCTATCTTAAAGTTAAATCTGTTTAAAGGAGCTTAGTTCCTTTGTTCCTGAAAAAAAACGTGGGAGGTCGGACCTCCCACAAAACTAATCACTAATTACTAATATACTAATTACTACTTAAGCGGTTCTAATCCTTCAGTTTCCACTAAAACCTCAGCCAGTTCATCAAGATTCTCTAAAACCATGCCAGCGCCCCTGGCAACAGCGGTCATAGGATCTTCAACTACTCTAGTCTTAACCTTGGTTTCTTTGGTTAAAAGCGTGTCCAAACCCCTTAAAAGCGAACCACCGCCCGATAGCCAGATGCCGTCTTCCATAATGTCTGCTAATAGCTCTGGAGGGGTTTCTTCAATGGTGGTCTTAATAGTGCTGACAATCTGTTTAACTGACTTTTCCATAGCATGCCTGATATCCTCATCAGTCACCATAATTTCTTCAGGCAAACCAGTGACCAGGTTTCTGCCTCTTAAAGGAGCTTGCCTTTTTTCTTTCTGAGGATAAACAGAACCAATGGCTATTTTAATTTCTTCAGCTGTTTGTTCGCCAATTAATAGTTTAAATTCTTCCTGGGCAAAATGAATAATGTCTTCATTTAATTTATCTCCGGCTACCCTCAAGCTTTTGGCAATGACAATGCCGCCCAAGGAAATGACCGCCACTTCAGCAGTACCGCCGCCAATATCAACAATAAAAGTGCCGCTGGCTTCTTGAACCTCAAGCCTGGCTCCGATGGCCGCAGCCATGGGCTCTTCAATTAAAAATACTTGACCGGCGCCGGCATTCCTGGCCGCATCTTTAACTGCTTTCTTTTCAACCTCAGTAACGCCCCAGGGAATACCAACAATAACTCTCGGTCTGATCAGGTTAAACTTGCCTTTTTGGGCCTTATCAATAAAATACCTTAACATTTGTTCGGTAACTTCAAAATCAGAGATAACGCCTTTGACCAAGGGACGGGTAGCCACAATATGTCCTGGAGTACGCCCCACCATTTTCTTAGCTTCTTCTCCAATTGCCAAAACTTGACCGGTTTTTTGGTTAATAGCCACTACCGACGGCTCAGTCATGACAATACCCTTACCCCTAACATAAACAAGAGAGTTGGCAGTTCCCAAATCAATGGCAATGTCCTGAGAAAAACTCCTTAATATTTTTTGGATCATCTTTTTAATATTCTTCATACAATTTTAGATAGAATTTTAGAGGTTTTAACTAGTTCTGACTTTACTTTATTTCTTTGCTTTATTTCAACGCAATCTTTTGCCAAGCTTCTTTCACTGACCACTATTCTTAAAGGAATGCCGATCAGGTCCGCATCCATGAATTTCTCTCCGGGAGTCTTATCAGTCCGATCATCATAAAGAACTTCGACTCCTTTATCATTAAGTTTTTGATAAAGCTTTAAGGCGGCTGATACAATCTTTTTGTCATTGCCTATCTGTAATAAATGAACCTGGAAAGGAGCCACTTCTTTTGGCCAGATAATTCCTTTGTCGTCATGAAAAATCTCAACAATAGAACCCAAAATCCTGGTGATTCCGATTCCGTAACTGCCAAACCAAACCGGTTTTTTCACTCCGGCCTTGTCAGTGAAATAAACTTTCATTTTTTCGCTGTAATAAGTGTCAAAAGGAAAAATATTGCCAACCTCAATGGCACGATTCTCGTTAACTGTTCCTCTGCCGCATTTAGGACACTTATCGCCTATTGTTCCTTTAAAAACTTCCTTATTAAAACCAGTTTGACATTTATTGCAGACATAAACCGTATCTTCACCTACCGGAGCAATAACCTGATATTCACGAGTGAGGTTTTTGGTAAAAACTCCACCCGCAGCCTCAGTCATAATGATTTTAAAACCAAGCCGATTAAAAACCTTCAAATACGCATCAGATACTTGTTCATAATATTTCCAAAAATCTTCTTGAGTTTCATGAACGCTATAAAGGTCTTTCATGAGAAATTCTCTACCCCTAAGGATTCCAGAGGTTGCTCTTGGCTCATTCCGGAACTTTGTGGAAAAGTGATAAACCTTAATTGGCAGGTCAGAATATGATTCTAAATGCTTTCGAACTAAATCCAAAACTATTTCTTCATGAGTAAAAGATAAAGCGAATTCTTTTTCCCGAGTATCTTTAAGCTTATACATAACTTCGGCAGCTGAGTCCCATCGGCCCGTCTCATTCCAAATTTCTTTGGGGTGCATAAGGGGCATAAGTAATTCTTGGGCGCCGGTGGCATTCATTTCTTCGCGGATGACCTGATTAATTTTAGAGATAACCCGCCACCCCAAAGGTAGGATCGTCCAGCTTCCGGCCATTAGCTGATCAATAAATCCCCCTCTCACCAAAAGTTTATGGTTAATAGCCTGAGCATCTTTCGGAGTGTCTTTTTTTGTTTTCGGGAAAAGCTGTGATTGTCTCATTTTAAAAAAATCCTCTGAAGTTTTTAATATCCTTAATAGTAACAAAAACCATCATAATTATTAAGAGGACGAAAAAGACAGTTGTCACCTTTTCCTCAATCTTCTGAGGAATTGGTTTTTTCCTAATGGCTTCAATGGTCAAAAACATCAACTTGCCCCCGTCAAAAGCGGGAATTGGCAAGAGATTAATAATGGCAACGTTAATTGATAATAAGCCAATCATTTGTAAAAAATAGCTGGTGCCCATTCTCATCCCTTGAGATAATAGTCCGACAATGCCGATCGGTCCGCTTAACTGAAGCCCAGTCGGCGTTTTTTTAAAGATATTAACAATGGCATCAATATAAGCTGTGATTACTACTCTGGTCATGTTCAAAGTTGCCTTAAATCCTTCAAAGACAGAAAGATAAACTGGCTGGGTTTTGAGGCCAACTCTGGCCAGACCGATTCCCAGCGAACCCTCGCCGGCTGGCGGAGATATTCTTGGAATAGCAGTGGTATTAAAAATTCTGTCTCCCCTTTTGATAATTAAAATTATTTCTTTGCCTTGATTGGCAATAATGAAATCTTGAATCTGACCAACCTGATCGCCATTAAGCTCGGCTGTTTCTGAAACCAAACTAACAATCACGTCCCCGGCTCTCAGGTCAGCTGAGGCTGCCGGGCTATTGGCAGATATTGAAGTAATTAATACCTTGGTATCTGGGATATTCATTTCCGAGTCCTCAATCATGGTCGGGGCCCCAATTGCAAAAACAATTGAAAAAAGAATTATAGCCACAATCCAGAATGAAAATGCACCATTAAAAATAATCAGCATTCTTTGCCATAAGGGCTTGGCTAGAAAAGAGTTTGGGTCGTTCCGATCTTTTTCGGAAATCCTGACAAAAGCCCCAAATGGAAGCAGATTGATTGAATAAAGAGTGTTGCCGAATTTTCTGCCGAAAAGCCGAGGCGGATAGCCAAAGCCAAACTCTTCAACCTCAACTCCAAACTTCTTGGCAGTCAGAAAATGACCCAGCTCGTGGATGCTGATTAAAATAATTAAACTGATAAAAGCTAAAAAAACAGTTAAAAACATAAATTTGTAGCTATTCCATTACCTCTTTTTTCTTTCTCTCTCCTAACGTATCTATTTTCTCATTATACTTCTTAACCAATTTGTCCAATTCATCTTTGCCTCTAAACTTATCGTCTTCTCTGACGATTCCCTCCCTTTCTCCTTCCTGAATTTCTTTCCAGATTTTTTCCCTGATTCTCCTGACCGCAATTCTTTGTTCTTCCATTTTCTCAGACAAGATCTTTAAGAAATTCTTCCTTGATTCTTCGGTCAAAGCCGGCAATGATACTCTGATTAAGTTTTTCTCTGCCAGCATGCTTGACCCCAATGAAGAATTTCCCAGAGCCGCCAGAATCGGTTCGATATAAGAGGGATCCCAGGCCTGAATAACAATCTCCCTGGCTCCTGAAGCAGAAACCACTGCCAATTGCTTAATGGTGAATTCTTGATCAAAACAATTAACTTTAAGGTCTGAAATCAAAGACGGGTCGGCCCGACCAGTTCTCATTTTATTGATCTCGCCTTCAAAATAAATAATAACTTGGTCTAAATCCGGCGTAATTCTTTTTAATATCTCTTGAAGTGTCATGTCGTTAATCGCTTAATTATATGTTATTTTTACTAGATTAGCTTAATTAATATAGTTCTAAAATTGAATTTTCTAAGATCAGTCTTTTATTGGCATTAGTCTTCATTAAAAGATAATTTGCTTTTTCTAAAGAAATCATCAGATTCTTCAGATTGGGCAAGGCAATCTGTTCTTCGCGGTCCATGATATCTTCCTTGATAACGCCGATTCTTTCTAAGAATATTATTCTTAAGACATTGAGCCAAGTTTCTAACCCTGAAAGTAAAGTTTCTTTTTCTTCAACTGTTTTTTCAATTTCTTTGAAAGAAAAAACTAAATCTTTTTTAAGCATTCTTTTGAATGCCATAATCCTTTTCTCTTCTGATTTCATCTGGCCAGAATCCAAAAGGCTTAAAGCCTTCAACGGTTTTCCTAACGACAGACAGCTTATTCGTTTAGCTAGCTTCGGATCAACGTTTTTTGAAAGCAGAAAATCAATAATTCTTTTGTCTGACAAGCAGTGGAATTTTATCTCCTGAACCCGTGAAATAATTGTATCCAAGAGAAACTCCGGATAATCAGAAATTAGGATCAAAATTGCTTCTCCCTTAGGCTCTTCCAAGGTCTTTAAAAGTGCTGACTGGGCTGGCAAGGAAAAGCTTTGAATTTGATTTACCACTGCAAGTCGGTGTTTTCCCAAGCCTGGTTTTAAATGAAGCCAGTTGGCTAAGTTTCTGATTGAACCAATTTCACTTTCACCAGTTTCCTCTTTGGCTTCTAACCAAAGTAAGTCCGGATGGCAACCTTTCTTCATTTCCTGGCAAGACTGACATTGTTGACAAGGCTTATTTTCAAAAGATTTTGATTGGCAGCTAAGCAACCCGATAAACTCTTTAGCTACTTCTCTTTTGGCCAGTTGGGATTTACCTGAAAAAAGATAAGCATGGGAAAGCTTTCCTGACTTAACTGATTTTTGAAGTAATTGCCATTGTTTTTCATGGCCGAAGAAATTTAACATAACAAAGCTATCTTTTAGTCATTAAACTTTTCTTGTAAGTTTCCAGATTTTCAGCCACCACACCAGTACCCTTGGCAACGCAAAGTAAGGGTTCGTCAGCCACAAAACAAGGCACGCCGATGGATTTTTCAATTAACTGATCAAAGTTTCTTAAAAGAGCGCTGCCGCCGGTTAAAACAATACCGCCATCAATAACGTCAGCTGACAGCTCGGGCGGCGTTTCCCTTAAAACCTGCTTAATGGTTTGGATAATCTCCATTAAAACATCGCTGATGGCAACGCAAACTTCGTTTGATGAGATCTTGACTGTCTTGGGTAATCCTAAGATTAAATCCCGGCCCCTAATCTGAATAACCTTCTCCTCCTTTTCCGGCAAGGCAGTGCTGATATTAACTTTTATTTCTTCGGCAGTTTGTTCGCCAATGGCAAGATTGTGTTTTTCTTTGATATAATTAGCAATCGCCTCGTCAATTTTATCCCCGGCCATCCTAATTGATCCCCAATTAACAATTCCTCCCAAAGAAATAACTGCCATTTCTGCGGTTCCCCCGCCAATATCAACAATCATGTGGCCTGAAGAGGTGTTAATGGGAATATTAGCTCCAATAGCAGCTAAGATCGGTTCCTTGGCAACATAGACGGCCTTGGCACCCGCATTCATGCCAGCTTCAATAACCGCCCTTCTTTCTGTTGAAGTAATGCCGGCTGGAACACCAATAATTAATTCAGGTTTAAAAAAGCGATTGAAGGGGCTGCTAGTCTTTTCAATAAAATACCTAAGCATTGCTTGAGTCACTCTGAAATCAGCAATAACCCCATCTTTTAAGGGCCTGTAAACCTTGAGAGTATCTGGAGTCTTACCAAGCATATCTTTGGCTTCCCGACCAACAGCTAAAATCTTGTTTTCTAAGAGAGAAACTGCCACTACTGATGGCTCTTGTAAAACCACTCCTTTTGAGGGAATGAAAACAACTGAGTTGCAAGTGCCAAGATCAATGCCAATTTTGCGAACAAAAAACATATTTATTTATTTACAAGATATTCGTGAGCAAAAGACATAGTCATTTTGCGAACAAAAAACATATTTATTTATTTACAAGATATTCGTGAGCAAAAGACATGGTCATTTTGCGAACAAAAAACATATTATTTATTTACAAGACTTCTTAATTTTAACTAAAAAACAAGATTGAGTCAAACCAGTCTGCTGGTTCATAAAAATCGTATTACAGACTTAATAGATATTTGTCCTCCATAGCTTATACATAGTCTACCATAGTAATTTGTTGTAATAATTACATTTGTATCTATATTCAAAATTTAAATCACTATTTTTTAAAGGAGTAAAAATTGAATATGGTAACTTTTTTAAATATGACTTATCGAAAGCAAATGTAATTTATATTTTTCTATTACCAAAAACTTATAATAAACTAAAAAAAATTAAATTCAGAATTAAAAGAGGGAACAAAAATAATATTGTCTTGCTGGCCATTCGAATACCGAGAACCAGCTAGAATAAGTGAAAAGGAAAATTCAATTACCTATTATCTATATATTACGCAAAAAGAAAAGGACTATCTTTTGTAAGATAGTCCTTTTACTTATGACTAGACTAACCCCCCTCACCATGGGCTTCTTCCCAATGGGCTCTTCCATCTTCATACCCCGCATCATAACCATCTTCGTATTCCTGTTGGAGTTCGGTGTTCAGAAAAACATCCAACAAAGAATGTTGTCACCCCGTAAAATTACTGCGATAGCAATGATTTTACGGAACAATAAATATTTTGATCGTATCCCCTATTGGCAAATAGATAACTTATCTTTAAAATGTAATTATATGACTAAAAGGAAAAGAACAGTTTTATTCTTTACCTGTTTGATCAGCTTTCTGGTTATTGCTCCGCTTATTGTCTTATACAGCCAGGGCTATCGCCTTGATCCTAGAAACCGGACCATTACCAAGACCGGGGCTTTTTATATCAAAGCCTCTCCTAAGAACTGCGATGTTTTTATTGACGGCAAACTAGTAAGCAAAACTGATTTTCTCTTTGGCACTGACTTAATCGAAAATCTTATTCCTGGAACTTATCTGATGGAAATAGGAAAACAAGGCTATATCCCCTGGCAAAAGAACCTTAAAATTAAAGCGATGATGACCACTGAAGCCAAAAATATTGTTCTTTTCCCTCAAAATCTTGCCCTGCAGAATAATACCAGTAATGTTAATAGGATTTTTCCGATTCCATCTAATAAAAAGCTTATCCTTGAAAAAAAAGATTCGCAGGGCTGGTATTTGACTTCTTTTGATCTTAAGAATAGTCTTGAAGAAATTTTGTTCTTAGAAAAAGATTTTGACAAAAAGGGCTTGGGCTCAAATCTGGAAGACTTAATCTGGTCAGATGACTCAAAAAAAGCTATTGCTAAAATTTCAATTAACGAAACTGAAAAATTCTTCTTAATTAATATTGAAAATAAGATCAGCCCCATTTCCCTTGATCCCCTGGGTAATTTTGAAAAGATATCTTTTCAGGCCAATGATAGTTCGAAATTCTTAATTTCTAAGATGAGCACTTTGTACTCTGGAGATTTTGCTTCTTTAAAAACTATCAAACTAATTGATAATATAATAGATTTTACTATCGCTGATAATAAGCTCTATTTTCTTGATGGCAATGGTTTTGTGACGAGAATTGATGATTTAGAGAGTTTCTCTGGCCAAAAACTCTCAGATACGCCCTTTACTATTATGCCCGAAAACTTCTACGAATTGAAAGCTGAGCATCGCCATCTTTTTTTAAAACAGAAAGATCTGCTTTTCTGGTTTAACCAACAGGAAAATGCTTTTGTAAAAATTGCCAATAATGCTACTGACCTAACTGTTTCCCAAGACAATGGTAAGCTTGCCTATCTTAATAATACTGAAATCAGCGTTTACTTCTTTAAGGAGAAGATTGAACAGATTGAGGAGCGTGAGCCAGACCAAAACATGCTTTTAGGCAGGTTTTCTGAAAAAATAGGCCAAGTCTTCTGGCTCAACAACGATTATTTGCTTTTCACTGTCGGCAATAAGTTGAAAGTGGCTGAAATTGATAACCGTGACCAGGCCAATATTATTGATTTAGCCGAAATTAATAATCCTCAAATCTATTTTAATAAAGATAATAAAAAAGCTTCAGTTTTAAGCCAAGGCAATTTATTAACTTCAAATCCAATCCTGCCCTAAGCTTCCATTTTTCCCTTTGGCGCATTCTTGAACTTAAAAAAACTGACCGGGGACATTTGCCGACATTTAAGCATTTAGCTTTAAGGAGCGGGTAAATAGATTTTAAGGGCAATTAAGAGGCCGGCCAGGATAAAAACAGCAATGATGGCGCTGACGCCAAACTCGTTAGCTTTGCAATAACCGCCTAACTTGCAAAAAAAGTAACCAAAGAATAAGCAGACAAAGAAGCCGATGATGACAAATATGGGACCAAACATTTTTTTGAAAGATTAACGTTTCTTCCACTGAGGCGCTCGCCTAGCCCTTTTCAGACCGAATTTTTTCCTCTCTCTCATTCTCGGATCACGGGTTAAATATCCAAGTTTTCTTAACTTTTTTAAGTTTTCAGGATTGATCTTAACAAAAGCTCGACTGATTCCCAGTCTAACTGCTTCAGCCTGAGAAACAATCCCACCGCCACTGGCCCTGACATCAACTGCCAGGCTAGTTTCCAGTTTCATTTTAATCAAACTGGATTCAGCCATGCGTTGAAGTGAAGGGTTAGTAAAATACTCCTTGAAATCCTTTTTATTAACAATAAACTTATCCTCAAGTCCTGGATAAAGCCTGACTCTGGCGACAGCTGTTTTTCTCCGGCCAACACCCTCATAAAATTTATTAGCAGTAGCAACCTTGCTAACCGTTGGCTTTTTTTTAGCTGCTGGTTTTGTTTTTGTTTTTAGCTTTGCTTTTACTATCATTTTTTATTTCAAGAAGGATTTTAAGCCTTCTTAAACTTTAAATTCTTAATCAGGCTTTCGCTTAACTTATTATGGGGCAACATGCCTTTAACTGCTCTTTGTAAAATTTTTTCTGGACTAGCTTCGAAGATCTTTTTCATTGGCGTATGCTTTTCACCTTTAGGATAACCTGAGTGGGAAAAATAAGTCTTAGTGTCTTTTTTCTTTCCGGTAAAAACCACTTGGTCAATATTCTCAACCACCACAATATCCAAACCGCCTTTATAGGGAACAAAATCAGCTCTTTGTTTGCCCCTCAAAAGAACGGCTATTTTCGAAGCCAATCTTCCTAAAGGAATGCCGGTAGCGTTAAGATTATGAATTCTCCTTTGCATTTGTATTTGATTCTTTTACTAGTTCTAATATGGCCATTTGGCTACTGTCAGAAAAACGTGGCCCGAGTTTAATAATCCTAGTATAACCTCCCTTTCTTTGTAAATACCTGGGGCCAAGCTCTTTAAAAAGCTTAGTAGCAGCTTTTTCAGAAACCAAACTGCGCAGGATTCTTCTTGAGTTAAGGTCTTGTTTTTTAGCCCTGGTAATCAGTTTTTCAATAAAGGGAGCTACTTCTTTAGCTTTAGCCTTAGTGGTTTTGATTCTTTCTTTAAGAATCACATTGCCAGCCAAAATTTTCAGCAAGGCATTACGCTGATCTTTTTTTAGTGATAATTGTCTTCCTTTTCCTCGTCTGTTCATTTGAAAGTTTACTTTTTCTTTACAGTCGGTTTCTTTTTAATTACAGCTTTTTTGGCTTTTTTAGGTTTTGTTACTTTCTTTTCCTTAGGCTTTTCCGCTTCTTCTAAAAGACTTCTGTTTATTAATAAGAAATGATCAGATAAAATCTGAGAAGCCTGGGAAACTGCTGCCTGAGGAGAAATAGTGCCATCGGTTTTAACTTCTAAAATCAATTTATCAAAGTCAGTTTTTTCGCCAACCCTCATATTTTCAACTTGATAGCCAACTTTTCTAACCGGAGTATAAATAGCATCAATTAGAATTTCGCCAATAGCTAATTTGCCTCTTTTGCGGTTTTCTCTAGCCACATAACCAATACCTTTTTCAACTTCAATCTCTATCTCTAAGTCAGCCTTTTTATCCGTTAAAGAAGCAATATGCTCATCTTTATTAATCAGTTCTAATTGTGATGGCAATTGAAAGTCCTTGCCCTTAACTTCCTTTTCACCCTTAATTTTTAAGGTTGCTTGCTGAGGTTCGTCTGCAAAAACTTTGAATCTCAGCTTCTTTAAATTAAGCATGATTTGGATAACATC
>JAHIOR010000063.1 GCA_018895125.1 Patescibacteria group bacterium
ACGGGCGGGCTGTTATTAAGAGTAAAAGTGGCAGTGACTGCTCTGGCCGCAGTCATGGAAACAGTGCAGGTACCTGTGCCAGAACAACCAGCGCCTGACCAACCTGTGAAAGTAGATCCAGTGGCAGCTGCGGCAGTAAGGGTAACCGATGTTCCCGAGTTAAAACTGGCAGAACAGGTTGAACCGCAGTTAATGCCGGCTGGATTGCTGGTTACTGTCCCAGAACCAGCGCCGGCTTTGGAAACAGAAAGAGAATAGGTAGTAGGAGCGGGAGGAGTATAATTAAATTTACACCAATAAACAGCATTATTATTGGGCAGTCTTGCATCCGGCATTTGGTACCCCCACACCCCGTATGAAGTGTTAATCTGGTATTGCACACATTCATAGTCTGGAAAATCAGGAGTAACAGCTTCTCCTCCTCCAAGATCTGATTTGGCCATAAAATAATGAGGGCCGCACTTGCAATCAAAAGCTCCTACTCTGCATGAGGTATTGCCTGGATAAATATTGCACGTGGCAGCCCAGCTGTTAACATAAGAAGACTGATCACAGGGAGTATAACACGGCCCATCGCAACTACTCCTTTCAAGCCTGCAGGTGACTTTATCTCCTGCGGCAACCGCTTGATCAATTTTACAATCAACATAGAATACCCCAATACAAGTGCATATAGCCGAAGAAGAGGAGGGTATTAGAAAAAGAAATATTAAAAAGATAGCTCCAAAAAAGATTAAGGCAAGCACTTTTTGTTTTGAAAAATAATTCATCAGAATAAATTATTTTTAAGATCAGCTTCATTCATCATGATTTCCAATTCATTTTGCCAATTTTCAACAATGCCTTTCTTAATATCATTTAACTGCACGCAACCATAAGCATAATCTTTCAGCTCATTGCTGTTTAAATGTATTTGTTTAAATCCAAAAAGCTTAACTTCCCCCAACTTTCCTATGGCAAGATTCTCAACTTCTGTTAATAACTCTGGCAAACTAAAATTTGTTTTATCTAAAACCGCATCTTTAAAAACTTCGGGGCCGGAACCGTCATTTAATAATTTAATATCAGGATCGTCTGACATGAATTTACTTACGGCTTCGAAAGAGTATTCCTGGGCAACCAGATTACACAGCTCAATTGCTTTTTCTTGGGCGAGCTGGTAAGCATCTTCTATATCTTTTAAGTTTTCCTGTTTTTCTTCATAGACCCTGACTGGATAGAAAATGAAATTGTATTTTTCTGTATTGTTTTCCAGCCGGCTTTTTAAAACTATATCTCTCAGTCTTTTGCTTCTTTCTTCAATGCTTGGAGTATTTTGCAAAACTTCTGGAACAGGAAATTGCCTGGTTAAGGCTTCTTTTTCCTGTTCGGTCACCTCAAAATCTAAACCGTATTTTTCAGCTAAGTCCTCTACTAATTTTCTTTCAAGGATTCTACTGACAAGATTCCTTTTATAATCTTTTTTAGGATGTAAAAAATAGTCAGAAGAAAGACTGTAAAGCACGGCCAGTTCTTTATCAAAAGCAATAATTCCTTTTATTTCCTCCCACTCAATGTCTTGGTTATTAATTTGCAATGGGAATTCGTTTTTCTCCTCAATTGCCTTAATTTCTTTTTTAATAAGGTTAAGCATGGAAATGGCCGAGACTGGAGGGGGGCTTGGAGGCAAGACTGTTTCAGCCTGATTTATTTGGTTTAAAACCAAAAAAGTGCCCAAGAAAATAAAGAACAGTAAAGTAAAAAGCCAAAGATTCTTGCTAATCTTAATATTCCTAAGCTCGGACAATAATTTGTTTAAAATTCTGCTCGCCATAATTAAGTTATTTTTTAGCGACTCTCAATCGCTATTTTAATCCCCTGAACAAAATAAAAAGAATGAATTCTATTCTTTAGTATAACCTTTAAATTCCCAATCAATCAATATCCTAAAAAGCCCAGATAAAGGTTAATCAAGGGCTGACCGAAAAACGCCGAGAATAAAGTAGCCACCACTAGAAACGGGCCAAAAGCTAATTCTGATTTTAATGTTTTTTTGCTGAGAAATATTAAAATAATGCCGATGAGAGCGCCGCTGGAAAAAGCTAAGAATACTGCCAATAAAATCTTGGGAAATCCTAAAAACAATCCCATGAAAAAAGCGATTTCCACGTCACCCAGCCCTAAACCCTTTTTATGGGTTAAAAAATAAATGGCCAAAAAGAAAAGACCGACTCCGATTGCTGCCAAGATAAAATTCAGAATTTGGGCTTTGGAAAACAAATGCCAAAAAGCAGTCGCGCCAATAGCAAGATAAACGACTCTGTCCGGAATTAAATGATGTTTTAAGTCAAAAACAAAAACAATCAGTAAAAGAGAAACAATGACCAGATAATAAATCAAACTAATTGGATCAGAAAAGTTGAAACCGATGAAAAGAAATAAAATAGCTGTGGAAAGCTCCACTAAAGGATATTGCCAGGAAATCAGCTTATAGCAATAACGGCATTTTCTTTTTAAAAATATAAAGCTTAAGACGGGAACCAGATCCTGCCAATTAAGAACATGATTACAATGAGGACAAAAAGATCGTCCTGAGATAAAACTTTGATCTTTTTCCAGTCTATAAATAACACAATTCAAAAAAGAACCAACGATTAAACCAAGAATAAAAAGCAATATTAAAAACATTAGTTCATTATAGCAAAAAATGATATATCGGGCATTCTGCCCACTATAGCTATCGGTATGCCGAATCTTCGATTCGTTATAACACAAACACCCCCGCTAAAAAGCGGGGGTGAATAAAAGTTTTTATAACGAAAAACTTTCTAGAAAAGCCTTACCGGCAACCTGCTCCTAATCCCGAAGGAACTGCAGCTCTAGTAAAGACTCCGGCTTCAGAACCAGCGAGATAGCTTCCTCCCTCAAGAAGAACATAAACGCAATACTTCTGTAAATCAGCAGCATTAGCTATCCAAGTATATAGATAACTACCACTATTAGTTGGATCGGTAGGAACTTTTAACATATAAGTTCCGATCACAGTAACTGTATTAGCTCCAGCGGCAGTTGATAAATATGCTTCAGCGTCTGAATAGTACAACTCCATAGCTGTACCAATCTGTCTAATATCAGCCTGACGTTTAGAATCCCTGGCTTTTTTCCTGGCTCCGCCCATTGATACTAAAACGATTGAAGCCAATAAACCAATAACTGCAATGACTACCAAAAGCTCAATTAAAGTAAAGCCTTTCTTTTTTGCTTTTTTAGTTAGGTTCATATAATTGCTAGAAAACCCTTAAAACCTAGGGTTTCTACTCTAAAATTAGGGGCAGCTTATAGTCCAAGCAGCAACATCGCAAACTTCGGCCGTACCTTTGTAAGAAGCAGTATAGTACCTAGTAGTTGTACAACTGCCTTTGTTCTCCATGGTCATATAAACGCAGAATTTCTGGTCATCTCCGGTGTTATCAACCCAGCCATAAGCAACGCTTGCTTTTGGATCGGTTGGAAAAGTCACCATATAGGTGCTGATTGCAGTTGGCACTGTGGCTGAAGTAAGGTAAGCGTCAGCGTCTCCATAATAAAGTTCCATGGCTGAACCAACTTGCCTGGCATCTGACTGCCTGACCGCATCCCTGGCCTTTGACCTGGCTCCGCCCATTGATACTAAAACAATTGAAGCTAAAACGCCGATAATGGCAATAACAATTAAAAGCTCAATTAAAGTAAAACCTTTTTTCTTGATCATAGTTTATATTTTTTACTATTTATGTATTTATCTTGTCTAAATTACGACTCGACCTTTTACATTGTTATTTCTCTCATCTTCTAATATTGATTTAATTAATGTCTATATTATATTATATCATCTAACAAGGAAAAAAACTAGTCAAGGACAACTTAATGCTGTGAATAAAGCCTACCAGCAATCAAGGTCAGTCGGAGAGTTTTCCAAAAGCTTGGCACCTTTTGGGGAAGAGACAAAGAACCCGCCTGATTCCAAACAAGCCCATAAGCAGTATTTCTGGGCTTGGCCGGCATTTCCCCACCAACGATAGCCCTCAGGATAGCAAGCTAAAATAATATTACCAGGATCTTCTGGGGTTTCGTCTAAATAAGGAGGGATACTGGCCGGAATACTGCCAGCTAAGCCAACAACGCCTTTCTCCGGATATTTCAAATGATCGTCATAGTAAAGTTCTAAAGCCAGCATGGTTTGGCGAACATCGCTAACTCTCCTTGAATCCCTGGCTTTTTTCCTTATTTGCCCTAAAGAAACAATGGTAATTGAAGCAATGATGCCAATAATGGTTACGACCACCAGCAGTTCGATTAAAGTAAAGCCTGTTTTTTTAGTATTGTTATTCATAGCGATTACGATAATTTAAAGGCCGATTGAGCCCATCTGATACATTGGCAGAAGAACCGAAGCAATTAAAACCCCGACGCCGCCGCCAAGAACAATAATTAAAACCGGTTCCAATAAGCTCAAAAGCATTTGAATCTCCTGCTCAATTTCCTTTTCGTAAAAAACAACAATATTCATTAAGGTTTCAGATAACCGACCGGTTCTTTCCCCAACCAAAACCATTTGGCTGAAGAATGAAGGCACCAGTTGAGGATATTTTTTCAAAACCTTAGAAACCATCTCGCCCCGCCTCACTTCTTCCTTAGTTTCATTAATAATGTCTTTATAGCTTTGATTACCGACAACTCCAGATAAGATTTCAAGAGACTTGGTAATCGGCAAACCGCCAGAAATTAAAGTGGAAAAGTTCTCGGCAAACCTGGTCAAATAAATCATTTTCAAAAGATTACCGATCAGGGGCAGTTTCAGCATAAAAGCATCTATATTTGCCTTGCCAATCTCAGTTTTAGAGTAACGCTGAAGAGAAATTATTAAGCCAATAACGGCTGCAACTATTAAAATAATATATTTTCTTAAAAAAGTAGTGAACCCAATGACAATCTTGGTGACTAACGGTAAATCTTGAGAATCAATTCCCAAAGACAAAGTCAGTTTAGGAATGACAACAATACTCATTACTATTAATACCCCGGTAAAAGTCACTAAAACAAAAGCGGGATAAACGGTCATAGAAGCAATTTTCCTGGTCAGGTCATATTCTCTTTCCATATGATCGGCTAAATATTCTAAAACTTCAGACAGTTTCCCAGAAGACTCTCCGGATTTAATTAAGTTGATATAAAGAGGGGGAAATAACTTGGGAAAAGTAGCCAAAGCGTCAGAAAAAGAGGTTCCGCCCTCAATTTCCTCACCAACCTTAAAAATAGTTTCTTTAAAAACGTTATTCTTAGTTTCTTCCCCAATAGCCTGCAAGGCCTCAATTAAAGTAACTTCTGATTTGAACATAGTTGACAACTCTCTCAAAAACAAGACCAGGTCTTTTCTGGAAACCTTTTCAAAAATTTTCAGACTGCGGGAATAGAAAGGCTCCTCGCCAGCCTTTTCTAAAAAAGTAACGATTAGTCTATGGCCCTGGAGAACATTGGCGGCTGCTTCTTTGGAGGCAGCCTCAATTGCTCCAGCCTGGATATCGCCTTCTTTGGTCCGGGCTTGGTAGTTAAACTTCATGACACCGGTAATTTAATTTCTTAAAAGCATTCTTAACTCAGCCGGATTAAGGGAAAAGTTAAGCGCGTTTTCAATCGAGATTTCTTTTTTCTTAACTAAATCTGACAAAGACCGGTTTAAAGACATCATGCCGAATTCTCCAGAGGTTTCAATTACCAAAGGCAGTTCATGGATTTTGTTTTCCCTGATCAAATTGGAAATGGCTGGCGTTGACAGCATTAATTCAAAGGCCGGAATCAAACCTCCTTTAAGCCTTGGCACCAGCCTTTGGGAAAAAACTCCCAAAAGAGAGCCTGACAACTGGGCCCTGACCTGATTTTGCTGTTCAGGCGGGAAAGAATCAACAATCCGATGAATTGTCTGGCTGGCAGAATTAGTATGCAGGGTAGCAAAGACAAGGTGTCCGGTTTCAGCTGCGGTAATGGCAATGGCCATGGTTTCCTGGTCCCTCATTTCCCCAACCATGATCACATCCGGATCCTGCCTGAAAGTAGCTCTTAAAGCCCTGGTAAAGGATATTGCGTCCTGATGAATTTCTCTCTGGTCAATAACGGAACGATCGTCTTTAAAAATATATTCAATCGGATCTTCAATGGTAATGATGTGATCAGCCCGGCTATGATTAATTTCATCAATCAGGGCTGCTAAAGTAGTTGATTTGCCATGGCTGGAAGGACCGGTAATTAAGACAAAACCCTGACTGTGAGCGGTAAATTGATGAAGGACTTGGGGCAGATTCAGCTCTTCAATAGTTTTAATGTTTGTCGGAATAAGTCTGGCAGCAATGCTAATCTCGCCTTTTTGAAAAAAGATATTAACTCTGAATCTGGCTTTGTCTTCAAGGTTATAGGAAAAATCAATATCCTTGTCTATTAAAAACCTGGTAAACTGGTTTTGGCTGACCATGGCTTTAGCTAGGCCCGCGGTATCTTCAGAAGAAAACTCCTTGAATTTTACCAACGGCACCAGCTTGCCGCTAATTCTTAAAATTGGCGGGTGGCCAACTGAAACATGAAGATCAGAAGCCTGCTCTTTAACGGTGAAATCTAAAAGTTCTTTAAGTTTTGATGAATAATCCATATTAAATGTATTAAAGAATTTTTTTAATTTCCTCGACCACCTCGCTTGGAGTGTAATGGGCTTTAATCAAATATTTGGTTGCTCCTAAGGCAAAAGCCTTATCAACTTCTGATTTCTGGCCAAGATTAGAAAGTATGACCACCTTTAAATCCTTAAGGCTATTCTCTTGCCTGATTTTTTTCAGAATCTCCCAGCCATCAACATGAGGCAAAACAATATCTAAAAGCACTAATTCAACATTGTTTTCTAAAATCTTTCTCAAAGCCTGATTGCCATCCTGAGCCACATCAATATTAAAACCCATCTCCTTAAACTTAGTGGTGTAAATATCGATTAAAAATGAATCATCCTCGACTAATAAAATCTGTTTCATATTTATTTAGATAATACTGATTTATGCTGACCGCATCTGCATAGATCAGCGGCTTATAATTACTTTTCTTCAGCAACTCTTATGACCTCCTGGATGGTAGTAATTCCTTCTAATGCCTTGAGAATACCGTCCTGTTTCATGGTAATCATGCCCTGCCTGAAAGCTTCCTCGGCTATCTTTGCTTCCGAAGGCTCATGTAAAACTATTTCTGCCAGTTCTTTGGTCATTTCTAAAACTTCGAAAACAGCGATCCGTTCGGAAAATCCAGAAGAGTTGCATTTCTTACATCCTTGCGGTTCAAAAATTTCAAACTTAGAAAGATTAATCTCTTTTCTCCTTGCTTCGGGTAAAGAAGCTAGGCTTTGTAAAATAATTTCTTTGGTTTGATTGTCCGGCTCGACTTTTTTCTTGCAATCCTGGCAAAGTTTTCTCACCAGTCTTTGGGCAATAGCTATTTCCAAAGTCGGCGGGATTAAAAACGGTTTAACACCAAGGTCAACTAAGCGGGGGATAACTCCTAAAGAATTATTAGTATGTAAAGTAGCTAACACCAAGTGTCCGGTTAAAGCGGCATGAGTGGTTAAATTAGCGGTTTCTTCATCGCGGATTTCACCAACCATAATAATATCCGGAGCTTGGCGTAAAATATGCCGCAACCCCGAAGCAAAATCATATCCTATCTCTGACTTAACCTGGGATTGGTTAATCCCGTCAATAAAATACTCAACCGGATCTTCAAGAGTAACAATATTCTTACCCTCCTTATTCAACATTCTTAAAACAGTATAAAGAGTGGTGGTTTTACCAGAACCGGTCGGCCCAGTCACTAAAATTAAGCCATAAGGCTTAGCTATTGTTATCTTAATTAGCTCCAGGTTTCGCCCGGTTAATCCTAAATCATCAAGACTTTTTAATCCCTGGTTTGAATCAAGAATTCTGATAGCCACTTTTTCTCCCAGTACAGTTGGAAAAGTGGCCACCCTGAAATCAACGCTCTTGTTATTAAATCTGGCTGAAAAACGGCCGTCTTGAGGCATTCTGGTTTCATCAATTTTTAAAGCAGACAAAATCTTGATTCTGGAGATAATTGCCGGTAATAATCTTAGCGGCAGAAAAATTGAAGAATGTAAAATTCCGTCAAGACGATATCTCACTCTCAAATTTGTCCCGGTTGGCTCAATGTGAATATCTGAAGCCCGACCGTCAACGCCATGCCCCAGAATTACAGCCACTACCTTAGTGATCGGCGCCTCCTCGGCCAGCCTTTCAAATTCAGCTACTGACGGCATGCCGCCTGGCTTAATTTTTTCATCTTCCAAATCTCTTTCCAGCTGGCTCAAAGCTTTTTCCACCTCTTTTTTTAAGGTCTTGTACTGCTTTAAAAACATATCAAAATTCGACAGAGTAATCAGAAACACCCGGCTTTTCCATTTTCCTTGCCTGGAAATGAAATTCAAAGCCTCTTGATTGGCAAGGTCTTCAGGATAAACCATGCCAACGTCAAGAATGCCATCCTCTTTCCCTAAAGGAATAATCTTGTAATATCTGGCTGACTCTTCGGGAATGAATTCAAGAACCCTTAAAGAAACTTCTTCGGGTAAAATCTCTTTTAAAGGAATTTTCAATTCCTGACTCTTGAGTTTAAAAAGATCCTTCTCGCCAATAACACCGCTTTCTAAAATCACTTCCTCTTCTTTAAGATTTTTTTCTTTTACCTCTGTCTCAAACAAGCTGGCCTTTTCCCGGTCAATGATTCCTTTTGCTAATAGCCGTTGGATTAATGTCATGGCTTTTCCGCTTTAGGCGGATTAAATGGATTATCCCGACCAATTTCACCCTCAAATTCAATCACTTCTTCAAATAGCTCAAGTCTTGATAAAAGCGGATTTTTAAGAATTTCGAAATTTATTACCACGTTTTTGGGTGGCACTAAAATAATAATTGATTCGTCTTTGGGTTTTTTAAAAACTCCGAAATAGAAAACCAGGCCGGTGAGAACTGCTACGGTTATAAAAACTAAAATCAGGGACTGTTGTTTTTTTTGTTTTTCTGAAAAAATAATTGCCACGTCTATATCTTAAAATTATTGTGTTATTGTTCTAATTTAAAATTCTTCAAAAGTTGTTCCTTCAATCACCGAGGCTGTTTTAATCTCAGGCAAGAAATTAATCGAAGCTACTAAATTAAAGGTAAAAACATCTCCTTTTTCCGGCAAAGAAAAAGCCAACGACTCCACCTGAATTAATCTTGAGCTTTTTTCAACATCTAAAAGAAACTTTCTGAAAGCATCATACGGACTCTTAATAATAATGGCAATCTCTTTCTTTAGAAGATAAGGCCTCTCTGATACTAAAATTGTCTTATTAAATTCTATTTTTTCAAAAACCAGGCCATTTTGGGAAGCAATTTTCTGGAGAAAATCAAGCATAACAGGTTCTAAGGGCTCTGTTGGTAAACTAGAATTAATTTTAGCTAATTCTGGTTCATAATTATTAAGTTCGGCTTGAAGATCATCAAGATTTTTGAAATATTCCTGCCGGTTCTCTAACTCAGTCTTTTTTTGTAATAATTCTAAACGATAGTTTTGAAAGTCCTGGTATTTAGACAAAGCAAAAGTAAACAAAAGAACAAAACTGATTAAGAAGTTGCCGATGGTGAAAAAGTATTTTTTAACTTTTGTAGGCATAATTTAAATCGTTTTATTCTTCAGGGATTACTTCTGAAGTTATTTCCGGGCTTATCTCAGGATCAGAAGTTTCTTCCGGTAAAAGCTCCTCTGCCTTAGCTTCTTTTTTTTCCTCAAAAACTTCTTTATTAAAGAAAACTTCAAAACTGAACTCAACCCCGCCGTATTTGCCAATACCAACCTGCTTTAAATTAATATCCTTGATTAAGAGATTTTCTTTAAAAATTAGAGCCTGTTGGCCGAGAATTTGAAAGCTATCAGCCAAACCGCTGATTTGAAAAATATCGCTATCGGTTGTAAACCCCGCTTTAGTAAAGTAAACTCCGGGATGAACCTCACTCTCTAAGAAATCAAATATTTTAGAAAGCGGTTTTCTTTTTTTTAAGAGATTAGCAAAGGCAATCACCTTTTTTTCATAATCAAGAACTTGGGTTTCGGTTTCAATTTGCTCTTGAGTTTTTTCTTTAGCCAGTTCCTGATTAATCTTCTCTAATTCCAAGCTTGATCTTTTGGCCAAAACCCCAAAACCAATACAGAATAAAAGAGCTACTGCTAAAGACAGAAAAGAAACATAAAACAAAAGTTCCTGCCAAAACGGCTCTTCTTTGGGTTTTTTTGGAATTAAATCAATATTGTCCATTAATTTCTGTTAACTCTGTTAACTCTGTTAACTCTGTTAACTATTCTAATCCCCTGATAGCAGAACCAATTGCAATGATATAGGAAGGGGATAATTTTTTTAAAGTATCCTCAAGAATGGGCGGATAAAAAATGTTTTTAAAAGGATTGGCAATTTCCGCCTTCTTGCCAAGCTTTTCGGCAAAATAATCTTTAATGCCGGGAGTTAGGGCTAAACCTCCGGCCAGAATCACCAGCTCTGGCAATTTACCTTCGGTTAAGGAAAACCCCTGAATAGTTTTATTAACCTCTCTTAAAATAGAATCTATAATGGGCAAAACTATTTCTCTGGTATTTTCCAAACCCGGCTTGTCATTGGGAAGTAATCCATATTTTTCAATCAAAGATTGAGCTTCTTTAAAATCTATCTGCAGGGCTTTACTCAAAACCTGAATAACTTCGTTGGCTGCCGGCTCAAAGCTACGGCTTAATTTTAAAACTCCTCTGTCAATTAAACTGCAAGTTGTACTCTGAGCGCCGATATCAATAATAGCTACCTGAGTTTTAATTGGGCTGACTGATCTTAAAAAACCAAAGACTTCGGCCTCAAGAGCATATAGCTCAAGCTTCACTAATCTGGCGATCTCTTGGTACTGGCTGATAATCTCATTAGGAACGGCAACTAATAACACCTTAATTCCTGACCCCTGATAATCATCCGGCTTGCCCTGGATAATAGACCAATCCAAGCTGACTTCGTTTAATGGTAAAGGAATCTGCTGCCTAGCCTGGAACTTGATCGCCTGAGGCAATTCTTGTGAAGACATTGGCGGCAGTTGAAAAGTAGTATAAAAAGTTGAAAAATCCGGGATTGAAAAGACTGCTTTCTTTGAAGTCATTTTAGCCTCATCAATAATACCGCTAATAGCCCTGGCAATATCTATGGTTTGGAATAAAACCGTATTCTTTTCAATAGTTCGAAACGGTTTTTCATAGATTGCTTCAGCTTTAATTTCACCGTAAGCTTCAAGCCTGATTCTTTCGCCGGTTTTTGATAGCTGAACGATTTTAATAATTGAAGAACCAATATCAACGCCAAGACAATCTTTTTTTACTAAACCGATGGAAGCAAAAGCCATAAGTGTTTTCATTAACTCCCTCCAAAGGAGTAATTAACTTCGTTAATTATATCAACATCACTATTGTGTCATTATATCATTTATGCGCTAATAAAGGAAAAATGCCTCTTACTTATCAAGGAACTTGCCATTCTTCGTCCCTCAGGAGTAATTTCATTAGCTCCCTCGTTCCTCAGGAGTAATTTCATTATAGCTCATTTTGCCTTGAGGGCATAACCGAGAAGCAAGCTAGCCTAAACAAGGCCAGCGCCAGAGAGGTCTGGGAGATAGCGGTTGTCAGAAAAGAGATCTGATTTCCCAATTGGCGGGACACTCGGGTTAAGTACCCCAGATGTCCGCTCTTTTAAGAACATTAACTCCTTCGGGAGTGATTAACTATGTTAATCATAGGGCTTTTTAGGTAATTTTGCCAGAAGCGAATTTGAGGCACTCGGGTCTGGCCTTAGAATACAGAATGAGACACTATAAAAACGACTGTCTCATTTCTAGCGGTTTTGAACGGGAAATGAGACAAATGAGACACAAAAAGGCAGTGTTTGAAAGTGTCTCGTTTTATTTAAAGATTTTATCAAGAAACTCTCTTTCTTTGATGATCTTTTTTGAGATAAATTCTTGTTTGGTTAACCAAAGGTTTTTCGCTCCCTCTTTATCGACTAAAATTGGCTTGTTCTTCAATACAAGGATGTAGTTTAAAAAAACACTGTGGCGCTTTTTGTTCTTGGAAATGTAGTTGTAAACATCTAGAAATCTCGGCTCTTTAACCAAGTTGTAGCTAAGCTCTTCTTTTAATTCTCTTTTTAGGGCGCCGAGAACTGTTTCGCCGAATTCCATCCTTCCGCCAGGAAAGTCAAAAACACCGTTTTTGTGCCGCCTAATCAAAATACGGTCTTTCCATTTAATGATGATTTTTACCGCGACATTGGGATACTGTTTTATGACCATATCCCCAATTTCTTATTTACTAAATCCGTTGTCGTAATGATAAACCTTTATACATATAATTTTTGCTGCCGATGCCGCCTTTATCCCCGCGTCTGAGTCTTCAAAAACTAGACAATTTGCTGCAGGTAATTTTATTTGCTCCAGCGCTTTCAGATAAATTTCTGGGTCAGGCTTCCCTTTTTTAATAGATTCTGCGGTTAGAATAACATCAAATAGGGTTTCTAATTTAAAATGAGAGAGCATAAGACTAACAAACCGGAAAATGGTAGAAGAGGCTAAGGCCAACTTTTTATTTCTCATTTTTAAATCTTGCAAAAACATCTCTGCTCCCGGCGTTAAACGTGCCGTTTCTTCGATTCTGTTTTTCAGCATATTTTCCTTTAATGGACCGGCGATAAGCTCGTTGGTTGGAATGTTTTCAACCTTCCTTTTAATCCATTCCTCGCGCCGATTATACGATTCTCCCCATACACTCCAATTTCATCAATATAATGTATGCCGTCTGATGTACACGAACATATTAGCAAGTCTTTGAATCCGAAGTTTAATAAGACATCCAGAGACTTTTCAACATCATAATGAGCAAATCCATATAACAACTTATCTACTTTAACAGGACTTGCCAGCGCAGCAAGTCCGTAACTTAATACATGTGGAGTAAAAAATTTATTGTTATACAGATTTCCAAAATGTTTTAAGTAATTCTCGATTTTAAAAATACCAAAGTGTGTAATTTTTAGAACTTGAACCATTTCTTCTAAGGGTAAATTGATATTCACTCCAGTCTCTTCAAGGAGATCCGACGACCCAGTGAGAGACGAAACAGAAGAAGAGCCGGGCTTAGCAACATAGGACCCCAGGGAAGATGCGATGATGGAGCTCGTTGTTGAAATGTTGATAGTTTTTATGCCCTTTTTCCCGCTGCCAACAGAAGAGATCAATTTCGCATTATTGGGCAATTCTATTCTATGTTTTTCTTCATTATTGGGAGAACCGTCTTTATAAAACGCCGCTCTTAACAAGGTTGTGATTTCTTCGACTGAAGGATCTCTAGCCATAATTCCGGTGAATAAAGAACCCAATTGGACATTTTTCACTTGTGATTCTTCCATTTCCAACAATTTAATCATCGCTTCATGTAAAATATCCAAGCTTAATTCTTTCCTTCCGCACATTCAGACGATAAATGACTTCGTGAAATAGATCCCCCCGATTTTTAAATTAAAGTCGGTAAAATAATCTTCATTAACATCCTTATTAATCCTTTTAGTAACTTCCTTGGCTAATCCGACAAACTTGTGTTCATCAATTCCGAGCATAACTA
>JAHIOR010000064.1 GCA_018895125.1 Patescibacteria group bacterium
ATCGCCTCCATTGCCGGATCATACCACAGAGCTCCATAGCACAAATATGCCCATTTAATATCAAGCATTTCTTTTAATTCATTAAGATTTCGCGTATTTACAAATCGTTCCAAAAGTTTATGGGCTTCAATAATTACGTGAGCAGCCGGAAGCTCATATACTCCACGATCTTTAACGCCAACTAAACGATCTTCTAACATATAGACTACGCCGACCCCATGTCTTCCTGCTAATTTATTAAGTGAAACTATAAGTTGCGCCAAGGTCATTTTCTTTCCGTTCAAAGCTATTGGTAATCCATTTTTAAAGGTCAGTTTCACTAATTCTGGCTTATCTGGCGCTTTTTCAGCTAAAGTATAAGTAGTTAGAAATTTTTTAATTGGCGGGATAAGTGCTGGGTTTTCGATCTCCCCTCCCTCCCAAGTCATGCCCCACATATTATCGTCGACAGAATAAGGAAAATCAACTGAGGCTGGCACAGGAATACCATATTTCTCAGCATATTTTATTTCTTCATTCCGATCCATGGCCCATTCCCGGACTGGTGCAATAATCTTCATTTTTGGATCAAGAGTTAAAATATAACCCTCAATACGCACCTGATCATTGCCTTTGCCAGTACATCCATGGGCAATTACGTCCGCTCCTTCTTTTTTAGCTACCTCAACCGCTTTCTTTGCTAAAATCGCCCGTCCTATCGGCGTTGATAAATGATAATTACCCTGATATGAAGCATTGGCTTTTATTCCTTTTGCCAAAAAACCATTGGCAAACTCTTCTTTTGCGTCAAGAATAATCGCCTTTATTGCCCCAAACTTTAAAGCCTTTTTCTCAATAGCCTTTAGATCATCATTTTGTTGGCCAATATCTAAGGTTAAAGTAATTATTTCTGCCTTATATTGATCTTGAATCCATTTAAGCATCACTGAAGTATCAAGACCGCCGGAATATAAAAGAACGACCTTTTTGACTTGACCAATTTTACCTTCATAAGAAGCAACTTTTATATAAGAAGTATCTTTTTTCATATTATTTTTTTAAACTTTTTTAAACTTACATATTCTCATTTCTCTCTGTGCTAGAACTAAAATTGTGTTTTATTTTTACATATATTTGTAAATTAAATGATTAAAATTGTGCCAGACCAGAATGCCCTCTTTTTGAAAAGAAAAACGACCTCTCTTGAGGCCGTTTGGTATGGTTCAAAAAAAGTTGTAGTAATATGGTTAATGCGGTTTTTGAACAATAACAAATAGCCTCAAGAATAAAGCCCTGTTTCTCCAACGCCTTTGAACTGTTGAAATTATTTGCCACATATTAATATCTATTTAAAATAAAAAACCTCGTCTCCGCCCAGACTCAATCTGGACAGGGACGAGGCTTCTCAAGTCTCGCGGTACCACCCTGTTTCCCTAACGCACAATAATTTACGCGTCAGAACAACTCTAGCCGACTTCTTTAAATAAGGTATCGGCGACTGGATTTTACGGTTCAGTTTCCGTAGAGCATTTTGGCTCTCAGCTCCCGGATCGCGACTCCGGTTCAATGCTTTATAATATTCAATTGTGATAATAACTATATAACGATAATAAACCCTCTTGTCAAGCCCTTCTGTTTATAATCTTCCTGCTAATTCAAAATTAAAATTGAATAATTCAGAAATGAGGCAAAGCCGACCCAAAGAAGATAGGGCAATAAAAGATAAGCAGCTACTCTTGATATCTTATAAAACCTAATAATAGTCATAAGAATAAAGCCCCATAAGATAATGATTTCAATAAAAGCCAGTAATGGCTGGCGTAGCCCAAAAAACAACATTGACCATAAGATATTCAAACCCAGTTGAACTTTAAAGATCAAGACAGCTGTCTTTGCTTTATTGTCTTCTAGTCCCTTGTTCCAAACCAGGTAAAAAGAGATTCCCATCAAAAGAAAAAGTATTGTCCAAACTGGGGCAAAAATCCAGTTAGGCGGATTAAAAGAAGGCTTATTAATTTGTGAATACCAGGTATTAATAGCTGGAGCTGTAAAAATTGAACCGACCAACCCAGCTAACTGGCAACCAATAATAGCACCGATGAGTTTTAATAAATTATTTTGTTTCATGATTAGTTTCAATATATTCTTTAATTATCTTTTTAAAATTCTTATTAAAATGGAGCCGGAGGTGAGAGTCGAACTCACGACCTTCACTTTACGAAAGTGCTGCTCTACCAACTGAGCTACTCCGGCCCAACTACGCTCTGATTTACATCAGAGCTTCGATGGGCGAGCAATCCAAAGAATATCTGATACTCGTCCGTCCGAAGCCCAAATGTAATGAAGGCGAAGGGGGAAGCTACTCCGGCAGGCTTTCAGCCTTATCCTAGCAAAAACAACTTAAATAAACTAGATTAATCATATATAATACGGCTATAGCAAAACGAAGTTTTGATATACCAATAGTTATAGTAGTTAGTAAACTGATATATCGTACTCGCTATAACACATTTAAAGTAAATAGGTTGTGAAATACTTAAAGCAAATTAAGATTAAAAACAAGATAATGCGTTTCCCGGTTTACTTTCCTGATGCTACTCGGGCAGTGATCCGTTCTTTAGACAGCCAAGATCTGCAGAAAGTTGGCATTGAAGGCATAATCTTGAATCCTTATCATTTAGCATCCCAGCCTGGAATTAATGTTATTAAAAAGCTTCAAGGAATCAAAGAATATATGAGTTGGAAGGGTTTTGCCATTACTGATTCTGGCGGCTGGCAACTATTATCACTGGTATATAAAAATCCAAAGTTTGGAAAGATAAACGATCAAGGCGTGGTTTTTTATAAAGATTCTCTGGGTAAAAATAAGAAATACGTTTTTACTCCGGAAAAGTCAATCCAAAACCAGCTCGACATTGGCGCTGACATTATCATCTGCCTTGACGATTGTCCGGGAAAAAACGCTTCAAAAAAAGAAATCATCACCAGCGTTAACCGCACTATTCTTTGGGCCAAAAGATGCAAAACCGAATACCTTAAACAGCTCCAGAAGCGTACAGAGACCCGTCCTCTGTATGATCCGTATGATTCGCGAAAGAGGCCATTGCTTTTAGCTGTTGTTCAGGGAGGCAGTAATAAGAAATTGCGCGCGCGCTGCGCTAAAGCATTAGCTGAGATTGGCTTTGACGCTTATGGTTGGGGCGGCTGGACTGCCAATGCCAAGGGCGGGCTGAATATTGATATTGGCAAATTTATTGTTTCCCAGCTCCCCAAAGATAAGCCAAAGTTTGCCCTGGGCGTTGGCTATCCTTGGGATATTATTGAAGGCGTTAAAGCTGGCTACCATATCTTTGATTGCGTTATTCCAACCAGAGAAGCCAGGCATAAACGGCTTTATGTCTGGGAAAAAGATCCCAACAAAATAAATCCTTTAAAAACAAATTCTCGAAAACTCTTTAGATATTTTTATCCAGACAAGGGAAAATATGCCTCTGATAAAAAACCAGTTGACAAATACTGCGACTGCTTACTATGCCAGGATTATTCCAGGGCCTATCTTCATCATCTTTTCAAGATTAAAGATTCTCTGTCTTGGCGGTTAGCTACCATTCATAACTTGAGAGTCTATGCTAAACTAATTGAGATTTTACGAAAAAATGTTAAATGACGAGCTAGTTAAAAAAATAGCCTCTTCTAAAAAATACGCCAGGGTTTATGACAAAACCGTGGCTAGGATAGTTGCCGACTGTTTGAAAAAATATTCAAAAAAACAGGTACTTAAAAAAGCTAAAAATATTCTCCATCAAGCCTGGGGCGCTTTTGATTCCCGGCCTAATTTTAAAAAATTGTTTGAATCCATAGATAAGATTGAAAATCCAAAACA
>JAHIOR010000065.1 GCA_018895125.1 Patescibacteria group bacterium
AAAGTCATCTTAACGGTAGGCTGCTCAATGTTAATAATTGGCAAGGGCATTGGATTCAAAGGATCTGTTATTGTTTCCCCTATTTTAATGTCCGGGATGCCGGCTAAAGCAACAATGTCTCCGGCTGAAACCTCGTCAACGTCAATTCTTTTTAAACCGGAAAACGTCATTAAAGAAATCAATTTATATGTTTTTTGTCCGCCGTCTTGGTTAATCTGCATTATTTCCTGACCAGATCTGATAACGCCGTTATGAATCCTGCCAATAGCAATTCTTCCTTTAAAATCATCTCCGGTAATTGAAGTAACCAGTAATTGCAATGTTTTCTTCGGATCGCAGGCTGGAGAAGGAATATAATTTATTATTTCTTCAAAAATAGGGGCTATGCTTTCCATCTTTGAAATATCTGGCTTTTTGCCGGCCTTGCCATCTCTTCCTGAAGCATAAAGAACGGGAAAATTTAATAACTGATCTTGACCGCCCAGTTCTAGAAATAATTCCATGGTTGCTTCCAGGACAAAATCCGGCCTGGCCCCTTCTTTGTCTATCTTGTTTATAACCACAATAATCTTATGGCCCATTTCTAAGGCTTTCTTTAAAACAGACCTGGTCTGGGGCATGGGGCCTTCTTTGGCGTCAACTAAAAGCAAACAGCCGTCAGCCATATTTAAAACCCTTTCCACCTCACCGCCAAAATCTGCATGACCCGGAGTATCAATAATGTTTATCTTCACGTCGTTATAATAAACAGCAGCATTCTTTGAGAAAATAGTAATGCCTCTTTCTCTCTCTATTTCGTTATTATCCATGATGCAGTCGTTATCAACAACGTCTTTAGCAAGATTGGTTTTTGACTGACGTAAAAGAGCATCCACCAGCGTGGTTTTTCCATGGTCAACGTGAGCAATAATGGCAATATTTCTTATCTTCATCTAATCAAAAATAAAGCTCGTCTTAAAGAAATAAGACAATCGCTGCCTTAGCGCTATTTGCCTAACTTTTGCCTTCTTTTTTCTTTGTTTGTTTGGCTTTGACGGGTTTTGCCAAAACTTCTATTGCTCCAATGAGCCGATCTATCTTTGTGTTTAATACTTCCAACTGCTTTACCAGCCCGTCATTACTTCCCTTGCTGGAATCGCTTCTAAAGTCTGATCTGGCAGGAGCTCTATAGCTGTTCTGACTTCTCTGCGGAAATCTATCCCTTCCTCTGTCATTTCCACCTTCTTTTTTACCTCCAAAACAATCATTGCAATAGACTGGCTTATCACCGCTTGGCCTAAAAGGCACTTCGCATGAGTTTTTGCATTGGTCACAAACCGCTTGATGCATAGTGACCGGACCACGGTCTCTATTTCTGCCTCCGAAGTTACCCCGGCCACCATCTCGCCTGCTGCTTCGGCCTCCGAAGCTACCTCCGCCGCTGTTGCGGCCGCCGTCACGTTTTTTAAAGTTTCCCATATATTTGTGCTAATAATTACTAATTAATTTTAAAATTAGGAGTCTATCTCAATACTGATAGAAAAGTTAAAAGAAATCAAGGCCAATCTAATCAATAAATGTCAGCGCCATGCCTGGTTTATTCCATCTGCCGGTACGTCCAATGCGATGAATATAATCGTCGTAAGTGGCCGGGATGTCATAGTTTATAACATGACTGACGTCAGCGATATCAAGCCCCCGAGCTGCCACGTCAGTAGCCACTAAAATCTGAATGCGGCTCTCTTTGAATAAACCAAGGGCTTTCTGGCGCTGGGAATTACTCTTATTGCCGTGGATAGAATCTGTTCTAAAACCATTATTGGAAAGGATTTTTGATAATTTCTTAACGCCATGCTTTGTCCTTCCGAAAATGAGCACCTTATGAAACTCTTGCTTCACTAAAAGACTGTTAAGGACATTTAATTTGGTATTTCCCTGGCCGATTCTAATAACGTCTTGCTCAATGTTTTCTGCAGTTTCCCTGGTTTTAACTGAAATCCTGACAGGATTGCTAAGGAACTCTTTAATAATTTTCTCTATCTCGTGAGAAATAGTTGCTGAGAAAAAAAGCACCTGAAGCTCATTTGGCAACCCGTTCATAATAAAACGCGTGTCATTAATGAATCCCATATCAAGCATGCGATCAGCTTCGTCTAAAACAATAGTATTAAATCTGGATAGATTAATCATTCTTCTTTCAATCAGATCTTTTAATCTCCCCGGAGTTCCAATAATAACGTTGTGCCTATAACGAAGCTCTGAAATCTGTTTGCCAATGCCCACGCCTCCAACGCAACAAACAGAAAACATTCTCATTCCCCTAGCAAAGAATTTAAACTCCTGATCTATTTGAAGGGCAAGCTCTCTGGTTGGAGTAACAATTAAAAGTTGTTCTTTGGGATTAAGAACAATCTTATTGATCAATGGAATAAGGAAAGCAACGGTTTTTCCAGTACCGGTATTGGCAATGCCAACAAAATCAGAACCGTTAATAATATAAGGGATAGCCTGGTCTTGAATCGGCGTTGGCGTCTTGTAGCCCTTGGCCATAACTGCCTGTATTAATCTTTGATCAACCTTAAAATCCTGAAACTTATGCTTGGGTACAAAATGGTCAGCCTCATTAACCTCAGTTGCTTTATTAATAAATCTGGCTGGATTAATATTTTCTCCATGCTGGGTTTTTCTAACAGCCGAAAAACCTCCTCTCTTCTTGAGCTGAGGGGATCTCTGACCGAATCTTCTCGGCCTGGCGCGATTGAAACTTCTGTTATACATATTTTTTATATAATAAAAAGAGGCGACTAGTCGTCTCTGAGTTTTTACAAGAGTATTCTCTGTGAATTAAAAACTGGGCGATTTAGTTACGTTAACAGTATACATCAAATTTCATCTCACGTCAAGGCCATTGCTATACAAAACTTTCTATTTTCTTAATTAACCCGTCTTTCCCCTCATTAGTCCTGGCCGAATATCTTAAAACCGGTATATCGCGCGCTTCTTTTTGGATCAAAGAAAGCTGTTTTTCCATAACGCTTTTGGCTAATCTGTCAATTTTATTTGCAACAATAACAATTTGATGGTTGTTTTCCTTAAGAATTTCTATCATTTCCCGGTCAAGAGCAGTTAAACCGACATTGACGTCAATAATCAAGAAAACTGCCTTGGGTTTCACGTTGGAAAATTCCACATACCAAAGAGCTCTTTTAATCATTTTATTGCGCTCTAATATCGAACATTTCGCATAGCCATATCCTGGAAAATCCACAAGATAAAAAGAATCATTAATGCAAAAGAAGTTCGCTTGACGTGTTTTCCCCGGCATTTTGCTCACTTTGACAAAATCTTTTCTGCCGACTAAAGAATTAATTACGCTTGATTTTCCTGCATTGGAACGACCAAAAAAAGCCAGATGAGGTAAATTATCTTCAAAACCATAATCATCCCCAATAACCCCTTTGATAAATTCAGCTTTTAATATTTCCATATACTTTAGTTTACCAAAAAACCGCCTTTTTGGCGATTCTTTTGAATCTAACCTACTTACGGGATGATGTCATAGACCCTGATCCATCGATTAGCGGAGAAAGATTAGAACGAAAAACCATTACAACCCAGTGCAATTATTAAAAACCCCTATTTGATTATTATACTGGTCTAATAAAATTTTGATCTCTGCGGTAAGATTGTTGTATTGTGAAGCCAAATCATTATACTGCTGAACTTTTTGATTATAATCTCGCCTCTTAAAGCCCGAACTTTCGATCTCGATTTTTAAGGAATCTAAGCTTACTTGAAGCTCTTGCGCCTGATCTTTCTTCATATCAATCTGGTTTTTGAGGCTTTGGCTGGGTTCGGGGCAGGCAGAGGAAGGAAAACCAAAATGCTGAACAGCAAACCAAGTAGTCCTCCCTTCAAACATTCCCTTTATAACGCTTACTCCGATGTCTTTATATTTTGCATTCAATATATTCGCCCGATGTCCAGGACTATCCATCCAAGCCTGAACCAGAACCTGATCATCTTTAAAGTTTCCTAATGCTAAATTCTCTCCGATTAAAATAAACTCGTAACCTGCTCGTTCTGCTAAACCCGCAACTCCGAGACCAGATGGAGACTCGTGGGCAAAATATTGTTTATCTAACAGATCTTTTGCTTTCATATCAGAACTTATATCCAATTCCGCATTCTCTTTTAATGGCAGTAGGCCAGCTTTAACTCTTTCGATATTTGTGAACTTTATTACTCCAAGGCGTGTTAAAAAAGACTGCTCTTCTCGACTATCAGATCTAAGCGGCGGAGGTGTAAATACCTGTTTTTTAACTTCTTGGACAACTAAATTATTAAATCCACTTTCAATTTTGGGCAACCTTAATAATAACTTGGAATAAATATTTAATATATCATCTTTAAATAAAAAAGTGCTGCCCAAAACAATTATAAAGAATGCGACAAACGATATAATAGATTTCTTGCTCATAACTTTAATATTGCTTTATCCTACCAAAAAACCCTGTCTACCGATAGGCAAACTTCTTTAAAATAAAAAATCCTCGTTTTAGGCTTTGTTGGCTAAGAAGGTAATATCTCTCTTTTCGTTCTTTCGTAAATACTTCACGATCGTAGAGTATTTACGAAAAGACATTAACTTTATTTTAATTTTATAGGACATGCGATGTCCATTCTTTACTAACAAAGAACAGCCTTAAAATAATAGATGGTTTTGTTATCCAATCCACAAGTACGGCTCCGCCTAAGCGACGATTTTAGAACCTGTTGATCGATTATTAGATAAGCAAGCCCTCTTCGCTTATTTTTCTGCTCTTATCTATTATTGCTCGGAAAGACGGATCAATCTCGCTTAAACAGACTAATTGTCCTTTTAATATTACCTTGGGATCAACATATCTAAATTTCTTACGAACCCTTCTATTACCAGAACCAACTTTAATACCCTTCAGGTCTTTCCTTGTTAACAATATTAGGGTGTCTTTAATTTCTTTATTTTGAGACCGTTCGATTTTCTCCAATATTAATTTTTCTTCTTTAAAGAAATCTTCCTTAAGAATAATTTTCTTCTTTAGTCCTACTTTAAGGACATTTGAAAATAGATAATATCTTATCATCGCTTCGTAGCCACCCCAATGATTCATCTGCAGCTTTAGGAAATTTGTCGCAAACAAATAGGCTACCCTTTGGTCAGTAAAAACCATCTCGCCATTAAAATTAGCGAGATTCCTAAGACACCTCCCTACTATTTTAGCATTAAGCCAATATTTGAATTCTCTTAAAGAATAATCCACCCTATCGGCACACAGATTAGGGATTTTTGTTTCAAGAAGAGAAAAGTTATCTTCGTTCAGCACTCTTTCTAATAAGAAATTATACTTTTTTAGAATCTTTGGAACCTCTGTTTTACTAATAAAATCTCTATGAAGGGTATCATGTAAATCCTCAACTCCTTTGTCGCCCTCGGCAAACACCCAATCGGCAATATGTGAAAAAGCTAAAACAGAGACATCGTGTAATAAGCCAGCAATCTGTTCTTCTAGACTTGCTCCTAACTTTCTTAAAATAATCATTACACCGACACTATGCTCAAATCGACTGTAATTTTTAATATGATAGTATCTATCTGGAACCCCATATTGAGAGATCGTCTTCAATCTTAAAATAGAAGGACATTTTATCAGTTCTAATAAAACTGGTTCATTAATCTTTATTTTTCCGTAGACTTTATCTTCTATAATCATATTTTTACTCTACCAAAAAACCGTCCTAAATAATAGACGGCTAATGTATTATCTACAAACAGGGCTCCGAACGATAGACGATGTTCGAACCTACTGGCTGACTACCAAGGACTATTGTGAGATCCCTGCCCTCACCGCTCCTTAATCTCCCCCCATCCCGTTACTCACTATATCTAAAAATAGAGCTGCTCTATTTTAACTGCTTTTTACAGGCGCGACGTATTGGACACCGTTATTTTTCTGGCTTTTCTAAGACAAAGTTAATTCTATAAATAAAAATCTCGGCATCCGGCACCGCTTCAAGAGCGTATTTAAGGCGCTCATCTTGGCTTCCGGCAATAATAATTCCTTTCACTTTTCCTCCATCAGATTTGTTTTTCTTCACCCATCCCA
>JAHIOR010000066.1 GCA_018895125.1 Patescibacteria group bacterium
ACCCAATATTTTTCTTTTGTCATCTCATCTTTTTTCTGTTCAATAGTAGAGATTTCTCTCTTGGCTTTGTTAGCCAATCCTTCCAGATCTTTATCAGAAGATTTACCTAATTCTTTAACTCTATTAGTTAAGAATGTCTTTTTATTCTTTTTTGGATCTTCCAAAACCTCTGTTAAAAGAATTTCCAGAATTTGGCCGACTCGAGGACCTGGTTTGGTTCCCAAAATCTTCATCACTTCATTGCCATTAACTTTGATCATCTTGGGAGATAGGGGATCTTGAGAAACCTTATCCATGACATATTTCAAATGCCTCAGCTTGTAAGGCTCAGCCTTAGGCACGCCAGAACCAATCCTGTCTGCCATTCTTACTTTTAAAAGATCGTCAATATTTTCTTGGCCAACGTTTTTCAAAAGCCTCCTAACTGAACTTTCGCCAACCTCGCCGACATTGTAGTAAAACAAGTGATACCTGACAAGCTTGGATATTTTCTCAGATTGGCTCTTGGGAAATCTTAATCTTTCCAATATTTTAGCAGTCATTTTGGCGCCGACTATTTCGTGGTTGTAAAAGGTTGCATCTTCTCCCTGACCCCTTTTAACCCTGGGCTTGGCAATATCGTGAAAAAGACTGGCCAGTTTTACCTCCAAGCTGAATTTTTTCTTGGCGGCATATTTTAAAGATAAAAGATTGTGCTGATAACAATCATAAATATGGTGTTTGTTCTGGGCTACTCCGTAACCCTCTTCTAATTCAGAAACAATGTGTTTTAAAAGCCCTGTCTCCCTTAAAAGCTCAATGCCCTCGCTAGCCTTATCAGAAGCAACAATTTTTATTAGCTCATCCCTGATTCTTTCAATTGAAATTGATTTTAATAAGTTAGCGTTTTTGATAATTGCTGTTTTAGTTTCTGAGTCTATTTGAAACTCCAAAGTTGTCGCCAGTCTGACTGCCCTCATTAATCTTAAAGCGTCTTCTGAGAATCTGTCATTGGCATTACCAACTGCTTTAATGGTTTTAGTCTTAAGATCTTTTTGCCCGCCAAAAGGATCAATGATCTCAGGTTTATTCTTAGATTTTAACCTGATGGCAATGGCATTAATAGTGAAATCTCTCCTGGCCAAATCTTCTGTCAGGCTTTTACTGAAACTAACCTGGTCTGGATGGCGCTTATCAGTATACTTGGCTTCAGACCTAAAAGTGGTTACTTCAATTTCTTTTAAATTGGCTTTCTTACTCTTGGTTTGGATTGTCACCGTCAAAAACTTGTTTTCGTAGAAATTATCTGGAAAAATCTTTTGTATTTCCTCAGGCTTAGCTAAGGTAGTCACATCCCAATCATTAGGTTCTTGACCAATAAGAAAATCTCGACTGCAACCGCCAATAATATAAGACTCAAAGCCGGCTTTTTCCAGCTTGCTAATAATTGATTTTACTTCCTTTGGAATTGTCATTAAAGTTATCGTATCTTAAAATCCGTTTTTCTTCAATTGATAAAACATCGAATTTATCCTAAATTTCGATTGACGAAATTCGAGATTTATCTCATATTTTAACTAGTCAAGCCCCCGTAGCTTCCTCCTTCGCCCTCATTACATTCGGGCTTCGGACGGACGAGCATCAGATATTGTTTGTTCTGCTCGCCCATCGAAGCTCTGATGTAAATCAGAGCGTAGTTGGGCCCCCGTAGCTCAATTGGATAGAGTGATTGGCTTCGAACCAATAGGTTGCACGTTCGAATCGTGCCGGGGGCACTTGTCTTTAAAAAACAGATAAAGCCTGGTAGAATAAGTTAACAAATAATATATTAAGATTATGAAAAAAGTTATTCTAATCTCCTTTCTAACTCTTTTAATAGCTTCAAATGTTTCAGCAGGTATTGTGCCTTGCGGACTTAGCCAAGACGATATTGATCAGCCAGGAGACCAAACAGTAAAATGTGAGCTTTGCCACTTTCTAGTTATGAGCAAAAATATTATTGATACTCTTTTACTGAAAATCATTCCTCCCTTAGCTGTTTTATTTGTTATTATCGGCGGCGCCTATTTTATTCTTGGTTCCGGCTATGATCCCGCTTTAATCAGCAAGGCCAAGGCCTTGTTCTGGTCGGTTGCCATGGGACTGCTAATTATTTATGGTTCTTGGCTAGTAGTTAATCTATTTTTCACTGTCATTGGCGTTGCCGACTGGACAGGATTATCTAGCGGCTGGTGGCAAATTAATTGCCCATAAATGAAAATTGCTATTGTTTCAGACAGCCATGACAACTTGGCCACAGCCAAGAAAGCGATTGCCTGGCTAAACAAAGAAAAAATAAAAACACTTTTGCACTGCGGAGATGTTTGTTCTCCAAGTATGCTCAGGGCAATTGCCAAGCTTTTTAAGGGAAAGGTTTATCTTGTTTTCGGCAACGTTGACGGTGATCGCTTTAACATGTTAAGACCGAAAGCGGAAGGGAAATTAAAAAACGTTGTCTTTTGCGGAGATTCTGGAGAAATTACTGTTGCTGGAAAAAAAATCGCTTTTTGTCATTTCCCGCTCACTGCCCAGGGTTTAGCTGCTTCTAAAAAATATGATTTTGTTTTTTATGGCCATACCCATCGTCCCTGGGAAGAGAAGATAGGTAAAACCAAACTAGTTAATCCCGGCACCCTGGCAGGAATGTTCAACAAAGCGACTTTTGCGGTTTACGACACCAAAACCGACAAACTGGAATTAAAACTAGTAGAACGGCTTAGCCCCCATAACTTAATGGTAAAGTAGCTGCCTCTTAAGCAGTAAATCTAGGTTCGACTCCTAGTGGGGGCATCAGCGTATTGCTAAATTAAAAATTAAACTAAAGAAGATGAAGAATATTCTAATCATCCTAGCCATCGGTGCAATAATTATTTGGCTCGGAATCTCGCTGGCAACGAGGGCTCAAAATGTTTTTTGCGGAGGGTTTACGGGAAAAGAGTGTTTGCCTGGTCTCGTTTGTGAATATGAAGGTAAATTCCCGGACGCCGGAGGAAAATGCGTCTTACTTATCGATCCTTTCAGGTTATTAAAATAGTTC
>JAHIOR010000067.1 GCA_018895125.1 Patescibacteria group bacterium
ACTCCTACTCCTAAAATTCCCATTCTGGGAGACAGGAAAATAATGCCAAAAATAATCCCTAGGTTATAAAGGATTGGAGCCATGCCTAAAGCTACGAATTTCTGAAAATATTGCAAAACCCCGGAGAGGATATTGGCCATGCCAAAGAGAACCGGACTCAAAAACAAAATTCTGGTCAGGTTAATTACTTCTTGTCTTTCTGTTAAAGAAAATCCGGGGACAATAAATTTAATCAACCAGGGGGTAAAGATGCAAAACACTATTGATAAACCTGTTAAAAAAACTATGAAGATATTCAAAATATTGCTGGCTATCTCCCAGGCTCTTTTTTTGTCCCGGGAAAAGTAATCTGCAAAAACCGGCAAAAAGGCAATGCTTAAGCCCCCGGCAATTAAGAGATTGTAAACCAGGTCTGGAATTCTGAAACTAGCGGCGTAAATACTGAGCTCGCGGCTAGCCCCGAAATTAGAAGCCAGTAATCTGTCTCTAAAAAGACCTAAAATGGCGCTTAAAAAGGAAAAGGCAGCTAAAATCCAAGCTGATAAGGTTAAATTTCGGCTTGAGAAATGAAAAGCCTTTGAAAAATCAATACGCATATTCTTAGCTCCTATGGCCACATCTTTTATCTTAATACTTCTAGGGTTATCCTCTATCTTAATATTTAAGCTCAGAATTGACAAGAAAGCTTAAATCTATTAAAATTTCATTATTCCAGCAAATTGAGTGACCGCTCGGAACCTTAAAATTCCGGGAGGAAAGTCCGAACACCCTCCCGCTTATAGCGGGATAAAAAAGTAGCGGCTAACGGCCGTCCACCGTAAGGTGTGAGGTGCGAACAGAGACGTTCCGAGGCAAAAGCCGAGGAACGCCCTCCATAGCTTTACGCGAAGGAGGGCGAGCGTAGCTATAACATGATGATATATCGGGCATTCTGTCCGCTATAACATAATGATATATCGGACATTTTGTCCGCTATAAATTCGGGAGTCCGCCTACGCTAAGGCTACGGCGGATCTCCGCCAAAAGGCTACGATGAAACGGCTAAATCCTTACTGGGCGCAAGAACAAAGCCCCGCCCCCTAAGCAATTGATTCTATCAGGAAAAACCTGAAAGAACTCTGATAAGTACATTTTATTGAGTTCTAGAATTGATCTGCATAGGAGGCGGGGTAAAAAGTAGTTCGCTCGACTCTGGAAAGTAATTTCTAGAGCAGAAAAATGGTCACATAAAACAGAATTCGGCTTATGGATTTGCTGGAATACAAAAAACCCGCCCATATTGGCGAGTTTTTTGTTTCAAAAAAATTTGCCTTCTTTCGATAAAGGTACCAGTCACCTTGTAAACAAAATGACTTTACAGAAAAACGACGATCGTCATATTTTAACCATTTTCCGACGATCGTCGTTTTTTCGTTAATTTAAATTAAATTAGATTAGCGAATTCTCTCAAAAGAAAATTTTGCAAAATCACGCCATTTACCAAATTTGTTCGTAAATTTGTTCGGGAGAGAAAAGGTGACTGTCACCTTCACAACCTTCACAATAGGCCGGCGTTCTAGCCAGTTGAACTACATTCACCATAAAATTATTTTCTAGAAAAATATAATTTGGGAAAAGGAGAAATATCCTGTCTTTTTCTCAATAATTCTGTAGTTGCACCAGTGAAAAATGGTTCTTCTAGATTGACCCAAGTGGGATTAGGGAAAATCCTTGATTTATCAAGAAAACTAAACACAATACCCTCGGCGGCATAAGAAGCAATAACTCTTTTCGCCAAATCTTCTTTCTGTTTCTCTAAACCGTTAGCTAAACCAACGTGTCCAATCAAGTATTTACGCCAATCCTTTAATATACTTTGTGGCACAATCAGGTTTTTTCTAGAATTCAAATCGCGATAAACCATTCTAAAGTTTCGTTCGTATTCTCTTTTAAACTTATCTTGCAAGCAAGTATAAAGGATAACTCTAATTTTGTTTCGTCCATAAAGAATATCTGCTTTTTCCTGCAATAGATCCCGAAAGCGCAAAGAGAGTTTTTTGATGCAACTATAACCGATTCTTTTTGCAGAATCTGGGTATAGATATAAAGCATTGGTGTCGGCGACTAACATATAAAACATATATTTTATCCCTGACGTGTCCAATATATCTAATATTTTCTTAATCAATTTTGTCTTTGAAACTATTTTTGGCAATTCGGTATAATAATCGAGCTTCTTTCCGGCAACTACAGATTTTAGATCAACATTAAAATTAACCCACTTTAAACCATTTTCTTCGGTTTGTATTTGCCTAGGAGGACATTCCCAATCATAAAAAGAAACTGTTTTACAGTCGATAAAAGATTCTTTTAAAATATTTCTAAGACGATTCTGGTTTTCAATAATTTTCGCATCGTTCCGAAAATATCTCATAATCATCTTTATTTTATTTTCTGTTTTAGTGTCTTTCATAAAATTTTGTGTGAGGACGCTATTTAATAGCGTCCTCACTTTTCTGTTTTATCTCCTTGGATAAAGAACAAAAATTTTGGGGAGACGATCTAGGCCTTTTAGCCTTCTTCCGGCTTCAATTTGCGCCGGGAAAACACGCGTAGATTCATCGCAGAGTAAAATCTGATTCGGTATTACCCAATCTCTTTCTAAAGCGTCAAAAACCACTCCTTCAGCCGCGTACGACCTAATTACTCTTTCGGTAAAGTCCTTGATCTGAAGCTGCCAATCCTTTTGGAATCCGCAATGCTCCGCTAAGATTCGTTGTTCTTCTTCCACTATATCTTTCGGCAACATGGAAGAGATATCATCGAACGGTCTATTAAAGATACCTTCATAGAGTTCACGATAAGGTGCCGATAGCTCCCTCCAACTGACAACCTCGATACCCTTGCCAAATAAGCTATCAAGTTTGTCTTGATACCATATAAAGAACTCTAGAAATATCTCCTCTATCCTTTTTTCTCCTTGAATCTCTAAGGTTCGTGGGTAAAGACGGTGAGGATTATCATCAGCAAGAATCTTGAGGTAACGAAAACTTATACCGCACTCTCTCGCCATCTTTAAAAAAGTCTTTGTTTCGTCCTCTGTGTCTACCAACCGCCTACACGGCTCAGACTCTAGAAATCCTCCATCTCCTGGCCTCAGAAAACGGCAAGCTGCCAATGGCTCCGTTAAATCGGGTATCCAAATGGAAGTTCTCGGCGGACAAATCCAGTTAAAAAAAGTGATTGGTTGCCCGCGGGAGATCAGTTTGCGAATTCTCTGAGGGTTTTCTGGCAACATCGCACCAAGACGCTTTACATCTATCATTTGCATGAAATAATCTGTCCTAGACATTCTATTTCTCCTTTTTTTGTGGCAATATTTATTTCTGGGGTCACAGGCTAAGTGTGACCCCAGAAACCAGTTGAGGCGTTACCTGTGGTAATCAGCCGGATAAAACCAGTGATCCACCAAGGATTAATTGTGGGGACTACCATGCCCACTCCCATGTTCATTCCTCCGCTCAATTTCGCGCTGCTGAAGATACTCTGCCTGCTCTGATGACGTTCTTGGTTTTTCCGGTGGAGGAGTTTGATAAGGTTGAGGAGGACCATATTTATTTATGATGACAACCTCCTCTCTTCCTGGATCTATCGTTAAAATCACAACCTTTTTTGACATACCTTTCTCCTTTTTTAAAAAGAACAGAGGGCCTTCGCGAAAGCGAAAAGCCCCTTCCCTGACGGGAAGGGGCTGGGTTTATATGTGAAATAAACATCAACGCAACCCTTTCCCGTCAGGGACAGAGCTGTGATGATGAGAGTTTAATCTTTTAAGTATTAATTTGTATCCGTTCATACCTCGATTTAACCACTTAGAAACCCGTGCCACGGTTGTAGAGCTTAAGCCGGTTTTTTCCACGATTTCAGAGTAAGGCGCTTTTTTCGCCAACATTTGCGCCGCTTGCCATCTTTTGCCAAACTCAATGATTTCCTGCTCGGTTAATAAGTCGCGAAAAAACCGCCTTGCCTCACTCAAGGTTTCCAATTGCAGGATAGCTTTAAGCATATTTTCAGTTTTTTTGTTATTCCACTTTTCCATAATATATAGCTTTATCTTACTAAAGCACTTTATCTAACTAAAGTAAGATTAGCAAAAGCAAAAACCTTTGTCAATAGCCAGAAAAACAACGATAAATTATTATGCTCTGAAACAAAAACCGGCTTGACATAAAAGAGAGACGGTCGTCCATATTATATGTTATGTCAATGGGTTATGTTGGTAGTTTTTGGAAAGACTAAAAAAGTTTTTGGTCTCTCCCTTCCTCGTCTAGGGCCTGATTTGCCAAAATATCAGCTTTTTGGTTTTGTTCGCGGGGAATCAAGACAAAACCAACCTTTTTATAGTCAATCTTAAGGTTCCAGACTGAAATAAACAAAGGCTGGATCTTGGAATCTAAAATTTTATGTCGCCATTAAGGCTAGTTAAGCTTATTAATATTCAAAAACTCTGTTAAAAGTTTTTGTACTATCTTTACGATTATTATTGAGACTTTCTGGAATATTTAAAACAGAAATACGGGCAGGAATAATCGTCGCATTTTCTCGCCTTTTTAAAAAGATGCAGTTTGGAATCGAAGAGGTTGCCCAAAATTAGATTTGAAATACCTAAAGTCTTTTTCAAATCTCTGGAATAATAAAGGATGCATTACGTAGGAGACAAAAAACTTAAAATCCCTCTTTTTTAAGAGATCAATTTTTGTCAGGAAATCCCCTACAAGATTTCTTTTTTCTCTTTCAAGAATGTGTAACCCGCAATTTATAAACGTTACTCGTCCGGGATCTATTAGCTCGGCGAAATCAAATACGTTACTTTGAGTTAAATTCGTGTTGATATTATAGATTGTCTATCTAATTAATTCTATATTTGCTCCGAGAGATTTTAATTTGCCCACGGGATTCTCGTATCCCCTGAAAAGCAATCCTAGATTATAAATCTTGATTCCATCAGAAAGACAGGCCGCATTTAATAACGCAAAGCCGGCTCTAAGATCAGAAATATAAATTTGGCCTTCTCCAAATCGCACTGGCCCCTCTATTTCAGATAGATGAGGGCGTTTCTTGCCCCAAAATCTACATCTTGTTCCCTGAGGACATGTTTTACCGACGACAAATCTCTTGCCGCTCACAATAAGGGGATTAAGAACTTTCAAATATCCAAACCGATCTTCAAAAATTGTCTCATGAATCAGGGACCTTCCTTTAACCTGGGAAAGGAGTATACCCAATGGCTGCTGAAAATCGGTAGGAAAACCGGGATAGACATCTGTTGCAACAGAAACGGGCTTTAACGGACCTTTATAAAAAAAACGAATCCCTTCCTCTTTAACCTCTATCCCTGCCCCCATTTTTTCTAGAATCCCTAAGGAGGTAATCATTAAATCCTGCCTCGCCCCCCTAAGAAATACGTCACCTTTGGTTGAAAGAGCTGCCGCGGCAAAGGAAATGGTTTCTACTCTGTCTGGAATTACAACCACCTCTGATAATCTAATATCATTGGTTCCTTTTATATAAATAGACCTGTCGCCGTGAATCAAAATCTCCACTCCGGCATTTTGAAGAAACTTTATTAACTCGATAATTTCTGGTTCAACAGCACAATTATCTATAATTGTTTCTCCTTTAGCGCAGACTCCGGCCATTATAAAATTCTCGGTTGCCCCAACACTAGGAAAAGGTAAACGAAAATGGCTCCCCCGTAATCCTTTTTTGCCTAATTTCATATGGAGAAATCCCGGCTTTTCCATTATTTTCACGCCGAATGCCTCAAGCCCTTTTATATGATAGTCTATTTTTCTCTTTCCTATTTTACATCCTCCGGGTCTAGGCACGATGGCCTCGCCAAAACGAGAGATAATAGGAACAATAAGAAGTAAAGAAATTCGATTACTCTCATTTTCAGTGGCAAACCTAACCCTAGAAGAATTGAATTCGCCTGGCTCAATCTCTAAACTTTTATCGGGATTAATCTTATATTTGACTCCAAGCTGATCAAAAAGATTCAGAGTAATGAAAACTTCATCTATAAGAGGAATGTTTTTAATTATTAACTTCCCCCTGGTGGCAATAAGGGAAGCGGTCATTATTTTCGTGACCATATTCTTGGCACCACTAATTTGAACTGTGCCAAACAAGGGATTACCTTTTTTGGCAAAAATATACGAGTCTTTACTAATCGGGCTGAAAAAATTACTCATTGCTTAATCTAAAGGTTATAATATTCTTGTGCCGTTCTCTCCATATTAAACCGGTTTAGTATTCTAGTAACCATACGAATCTACTAAATTCTTCTAAATTAATCTTCGGGTTCTGCCTTCTTGATCCAAAGCTTCGTTGACAAGTTTGTCTGCTTCCTGATTCTCTTCTCTTGGAATCAAAGCAAAATTGACCTTTTTATAGTCAATCTTAAGGTTCCAGACCAAAATAAATAGTTTCTGGATATTCTCATCTAAAATCTTGTATTTACCGCTAAGCTGACTAACTAAAAGTTCAGAGTCTGATCTTACTTCCACTTCCAAATCAGCTATTTTCTTTTTACCAATAAGGCTTTTAATTTTCTTTAAGGCAAAGATGGCTGCCTGATATTCGGCCTGATTATTGGTAGCTTTGCCAATTGCCTGACCATATTTCTTTACTTCTTTACCTCTATCGTCACAGATCAAAACGCCGATTGAGGCCGGGCCGGGATTGCCTCTCGAACCGCCGTCAGTATAAACTATTAAATGACGCTGATTCATGCTGATTTTTTAGTTGATTTATTCTGATCACTAAAATATTTTATTAAGCACTCTTTTATCTTTTCTTTGTTTTTGTCCTCAAAATAAAAACCACCAACAGCTGGATGGCCGCCATATCTCCTTAAAAATTTAGCGCAGCTTGAAATAGCATTAATGCCATTTTCACCCAAGGGCATTCGATAGGATCCCCAATTTTCTTTTTTCTCTTTGGTGAAAATGAAAGTCGGCTTCATAAAAGAAGCGCTGGTTCTAGAGGCAACCACTGACAAAATCGGAAAAGGACATCCAGTCAAATCCTCAAAGATAATTGATAATTCATTGATTTTAGGGTTAATTTTAGCTTTCAGCTCTTCCATGAAAAAAGCTATCTTTTCTTGGCGGTCTGAAGCCATTTTTAAAAGCTCTTCCAGACGCAAATTAGCTTCTTCTTCGCTTTTAGAGTTTAAAAGGACATAGATTTTATTCAAATAATCATCCTCCTTGTCTGTAATATTAGTAATTCTGCCGATTTTGGCAGCAATTTCCCTGGTTGAAATACATCTATTGGTTACCTCAGAAGTAAAAAAGGCTTTGACGCCTGGTCGCCAGCTGTTTTCCAGCATTGGCAAACCTTCTCTTAAAATCTTTATGTTTTCACCAATTTCGGGAACAAGATCAATTAAGGTAGCTAAAGCAGCCAAACCTAAAATATCTTCTTTAAGAACTCCGGAAAATCTCTTAGCCAGCATTTTTTCTGCGATTTTGAGAGCCAAGCCAGCCGCAGCTAAATAATAAAAAGGAGAATCCTTACTCTGCTGTTTCGGATTAACAAGAATTTTTATGTCAGGAATTTCAAAAATGTCATGATGATCAACAACTACTACTTCGAAACCAAGTTTTTTAGCCGCTTCAATCTCTTTAACATTACTGGTTCCACAGTCTAAAGAAACAATTAGGGCCGGAGCTTTATCTTTTAAAAATTCTAAACTTTCAAAATTAATCCCCTGTTCTGTCCTTTTTCTATCGGAAAAGTAAATAATTGGCGATCGGCCGCCGAGATTATCAATGATTTGTTTTAAAATAATAACTGCTACGGCTCCATCCATATCAGAATCCCCATAAAGAATAATCAGTTCCTTATTCTTAAGGGCTTTATTCAATCTTCTAACTAATTTTCCAAAATCTTTGATTTCTTCCATAACGCGTAGCGATAGCTATTAGAATTAATCCAGCATTTCAAGACCAGGCAGCTTTTCTCCGGACAAGAATGACAGCAAGGCATCTCCCCCGGTTGATAAATGACCAAATTTAGCCTCCAAACCCAATTGGTTGATAAACCAGGAGGTTTCACCGCCGCCGGCAACGGAAAAGGCCTGGCTTTTAACAATCGCTTTAATCATTTCCCTGGTTCCTACAGAAAACTCTTTATCTTCAATCCTTCCTAATGGCCCTGACCAAAAAATAGTTTTAGCACTAAGAATTTTTTGCTTAAAAAGCTTTATAGTTTCGGGGCCAATATCTAATCCTTGATTTGAATCTAGAGGAAAAATAATCTTTTCTGACAGCCCGAATTTAAAACCATACTTTTGCAACTCATCAGCAACCAGATTTCCCAAAAGAATGCAATCAACCCGATCAATAAAACTGTTAATAAACTTTATCTTTGTTTTAATTCCTTTGGGCAGCCCAGCTAAAATTACAATTAAAGGACTATTGGGGTTATCTTTAATTTTATTTAAAGCTCTTACTTCTTTATCTAGTAAAAGACCTGCACCGCAAGGCAAATATTTAGCTACCCTGAAAGAAGCATGGTTACGATGAGAAGAAGCAAAGGCATCATTTAGAAAAATATCGCCAAGCCGAGCCAGTTTCTTTGTAAAAACAAGATCCCCTTTTTCTTCTTCCGGATGAAATCTAAGATTTTCCAGCAACAACACTTCTCCAGGCTGCATTTGCTTGGTCCAATCCTCGATATCTTTTCCAATACAATCTTTAGCTTTAGTAACCGACAGATCAAGATATTGCAAAAGACCTTCCTGAACCTTATTAAGCCTAAGTTTATCAACCACTTTACCGGCTGGCTCCCCCAAATGACTCATTAGAATAACTTTAGCCCCGGCTTCAATAAGGTATTGAATAGTTGGAATTGTAGATCTAATTTTAAAATCATCTAAAATAGTCCCGTCTTTATCAATCGGGACTTTGAAATCACATCTGACTAAAACTCTTTTCCCTTTAATTATGAGTTCGCGAACTGTTCTCATTGCTCAATGTCTTTGGGTTTTAACGCTTCTTTGATTACTCTATTTACTCTTTCAATTTCCGGCTCTTTTTTAGTTTTAGAAAAAGAAACTGGTTCTTTAGCTAAAGCTTCCTTTAAAGAAATGGTGGCTTCGGGGGTCGGTGGCGGTGTTGGCAACACTGGCGCTGCAGCCGGCGTTCTTTGAACATTTTTTAAGCAGGTTTTACAATAAACCGGCCTTTTGCCATCTGGTTTGAAAACAACTTTTGTCCATTTTTTACAATTAGCGCATTGAGCATCGTGAAGAACCGGCTCTTTTTTGGTAGCTACGGCCGCCGCTAACGCTTCTTCATTGACATTGGCCCAACGGCTGATTTTATCCTCAATCACCTGCTTTGGAGTTGTGTATCTTTCTCTTGAAACTTTAATAATCTTCTCTCGGTTGGAATCTTCCGTCCTCAAAATTGGAGGCAAAGTTTGGGCAGAAAAAGCCCTGCCGGTTAGGCCATCAATCATTAATTTTAAATAAATATTATATTTGGCAGAATTAACCAAGTCATTGGCAAGAAATTCCGGATCAAATTCTTTTTCCAAGAACTCAGCATCTTCGGCGCCAATTCGAAAAGTAACCAGAGTGCCGACATTGCCAAAAACCGCATCCCTTACTTCTTCGCTCATTTGAGTAATGTATTGATGCCCCAAAATCAAATCAAGACGATACTTTCTTGCCTCAGATAAAATAGTGGCAAAAGATTCAGTGGCAAAGTTTTGAAATTCATCAACATATAGAAAGAAATCTTTTCTCTGCTCTTCGGGAATATCAACTCTGGACATGGCTGCCAATTGCAGTTTAGTAACTAATAAGGCTCCCAAAAGCATTGAATTGTCTTCGCCAATCCTGCCTTTGGAAATATTAACAATTAGGATTTTTTTATTATCCATAATATCCCTCATGTCTAGCTTTGAAGAAACCTGGCCAATAATATTGCGGATCAGGGGAGCGGAAACAAATTGACCAACCTTGTTTTGAATGGCGGCCGTAGCTTCAACCTCATACCTTTGAGTATATCTGGCATATTCCTGAACCCAAAAAGCCTTACTCATGGGATCAGTTATTTTTTCCACCACTTTTTGGCGGTAAGCCGGATCTGCCAGCATCCGATTGATTCCCAAAAGAGTTGAGCCTGGATATTCTAAAAGAGCTAAAATAGCATTGTTTAAAATATATTCCATTCTGGCTGACCAGACATCCGGCCAAATCTTTTTGAAAACCCCCATTAGCCCTGAGGCAACCAAATGGCGATGCTCAACATCGATCTTTTCCATAACATTAAAAGCAATCGGATAGTCTAGGTCAGCCGGGTTGAAGTAAACAACATCGTTAACCCTGTTAGAAGGGATAAAATCAAGAAGGCTTTCAGCAGTTTCCCCGTGTGGATCAATAAAAGCCAAACCATTGCCATTTCTTATATCCTGAATGGCCATATTAGCCATCATATTAGTTTTGCCCATGCCGGTCTTGCCAATCAAATACATGTGTTTCCTGCGGTCGTCAAGCTTAATGCCAAAACGCTTTTTTTCCCGCCGGAAAGTGGTTTCTCCAAAAAAGTTTATCTGTGAATCAGCCATAAAATTAATCTATTGGTAAGCTTGATGGCGGCTCCCCCTTCCTGGCTTCAACCCTGGCTAAAGTTGGCGCCTGGGCCGTAATTCTGCCAGGAAAGTGGTAAATAGAAGCAATTTCATCAGCAGTCAAAATATATCTGCTCCCCTGCTTATCCGGGCCGTTAACATTAGGGTGAGGATAACCGACCCAACCTCTATTAACGTAACTCCTAAATAATCTTCTTTTCCTTAAATAGGTTCTTCTTTTTATAAACCAGAACCAATCATACCAATTTTTCTTAACCTTGGTAATGGTCTTGGGATAAGGAACCAGAGCATTCGTACTGTCTGAAACAAAGTTAGTCAAATAACTCATAGCCAACCTGATATTAGGCTTAAACATTACGTCTCTCTTGGCAAGATAAATGTATCTCAGATTGCAAAGATAACCAAGCTTGCTTATTTTATTTTCAAGCGCAGCCAGAACCAGTTTTTCTCCTGGAGTTAATTTCATTTCTACTGGAATAACCGACTCTACTTCCTTTTTTAAAGCTTCGGGAACTGTCCCAGCAATTAAAAATTCAGCCGCTTCTTGAACCATGGGTTTGAATTTAACTTCTTTGCTCTCCCTGCGAGCAATCTTGTCTCTCAAGGCTCTGGCTGCATCGTGCCAAGGAAGATATTCATCTAAAACTGGTAAACACCTTAATTGGAGCCAAATCTGTTCTCCGGGCTTTAATACTGCCATGCCCTCTAAAAGAGAAGCGATCGGGTCGATTCTTTTTTCTTCTTCTTCCCTGCCTGTTTCAAATTCAGTATAGGTTTTAATCGGATAACCCCATGGTTTTAGGTTCTTATACTCAGTGCCCCACATATCCCATTCAGCATTGGGAAGATCCTGGGGCACGTTTTTAGCATAGTCCTCAACCTCAAAGATTTCTGCTTGAGGATACTGAGAATAAATATGAGCTTCAAAAATCGGCCGATGTCTTTTACAGGGCCTCATATAAAAATGAGGGATGCCATCGATACAAGCGATCTCAAGAGTAAAACCAGTTGGATCTTCTCCCTGCCACCATTTTTCATACCAGCTTGGGAAAGCATATATCTGCCAAAAACCAGTAATAACTGTTTCCATGGCCTTGATGGGTTCTAAAATTTCTTCAGGAATCTTAATTTCCAATAAAACCCGATCATTATCTTTAGCATCATAAAGATTCTTTCTCCAGTGATACCAGATAAAAAGAGTTAATTTAAATATCCAGATACATTCAATAAATAAAATCAACCACCACCAATCTTTGAGAATGGCCCAAAAGTAGGAATAAAATAGGGCAAAAATTGAAGCGAAAGACATCAATAGCTATCCCTTAAAGATAATCAGCCTCCTTACCTAATTTTCTCAAAGAATCCCGATAATGTCTAGGCCTCCCTTGAAGAATATCTGCCGTCTTCTTGCTTTAAGAAGCATTTTTTGTTACCGAGATTCAAAAGAATCGTACTTTCTTTAACCAAGCGTTGGGAGAGAACCCTTTTTAGGATCTCTTTTTCTTGTAAAGGATTTTTTGCTTGTTTTAAAACCTTGGAAATCATATCTTTAACGGTTCCTGGATCATAGCCCCATTCCTTTAAGGCATAAACGCCCCGGCCAATGAGCACGAATTGAGAATCTTTAATCAGTTGATTGTGAACAGTTTGAAAATTAGTTTTCTTTTTAGGAACAGCCGTAGCAGAAATTACTGAAAAATCTTGGGAATCTTTTTGTCCCAATGGCTTTGCCTGGCCTAAAATAATTTCATCAATCAGGCTGGCAACTTCAATAAAATGCAAAGGTTTTTTAACTTTTTTAAAAACCAAAAGGGCTAAATCCCTAACTCCCTTAGGGTTAACTTCTGGCCATGATTTCAGGCCATATTTGCCATCAACTGCTTTTAAGATTTTCTTTGAAATTTCAAGGCTTGATCTTAAAAATTGCTGATCAGATTCCTTAGCTAAACCGGAAACAGTGAGCAACTCTTTAAATTCTAATGTTTTCTTCTGTTTTAATAATCCTTTTTCCAGTAGTTTTAAAGCTTTTTCGGCTAAAACCGAGGCATTGGAATCTAGCATCCAAAAAGAATAAAAATCCTTGGATTCATTAACCCGGTAAAAATCTTCGTTAAGGATCAGCAGCAGATTAACCCAGCTGGCGGAATTCTGTTGGTGATTAAACTCTGGTTCTGAGAAAAGCAAATCCTCCCTTTTTAAACCTCCATTCCTGTGCAAATATTTTGCCAATTGTAAAAAAACCTTGGTAATTTCCGAGGTTAAATTTTCTTTTCTGATTTTTTTTAGGGCAGTAACAATAATTTGCCTAACTCTTTCTCTGGTCAGGCCCAAATCTTTGCCAATAGCCTCAAGAGTTTCGCCCTTTCCGCTCGTAAGGCCGAATCTCCTAGAAATAACTAATATCTGCCTTTGGTTTAATCCGTTAAAAAGAATCTGGGAAAGTTTTTGATAATCAATATTTGACATATTATCAATTATGACATTATTAAGCTCACGTGTCAACTATCTGATTTTTTAATTTCGAATGAAGTGAGAAATCAAGATTTTCGCAAAGCGAAATTCTTATGTTTTTGCCAGCTAACTAGTAAGGGACTGGCTAAAAATAAGGATGAATAGGTGCCGACTATAATTCCAATAATTAAGGTTAGAGAAAAATACTTTAAAGTTTCTCCGCCAAAGAAGAATATCGCCAAGAGAACCAAAAGAGTACAAGAACCCGTGCTAATTGATCGGACTAAGATCTGATTCAAACTCCGATTAACGCAAGCGTCAAAATCTCCTTCTTTATTTTTTAAGAGATTTTCCCTAACTCTGTCAAAAACAACTACCTTATCGTTAATTGTGTAACCCAAAAGGGTCAGTAAAGCGATAATGATTGGGATATTGAATTGAATATTATAAAATTTTCCCAAAGCAGCAAAAACACTAACTGGTATTAAAACATCAAAGAAAAGAGTAATTATCGAAATTATTCCATATTGCCAACTAGATAAAGGTCGGGAGATTTTTCTAAAAGCAATTGTAATATAAGCCAGTAGGGCTACTAAAGAAACAATTATTAAAGTTATTGTTTTCTGCCGTAATTCCTTACCAATAACCGGCCCGATGCTTTCGAAACGTTTTTCATCTATTTTTGGTTGTATTTCCTGTAATCTTAAAATAATCTGTTGATGGATATCTTCATCAATTTCTTTCATTCTTATAATTACCCCATTGACTCCAATGGGCTGAATAACCATCTCTCCTAAATCAAAGTCTTGCAATTTTTCTTGAATCACTGAATTTTCCGGTCTATTCTCTCCGCCTTCGCATGAAGCTATGGCGGATCCGCCGCAGGAGGAAAAATCTACTTCCAAAATACTTCCACCCGAAAAATCAATACTAAACTGCAAACCAAAGATCAAAAGAGAAGCCAGGCTGGCTATAACTAAAATCCCAGAAAAAATATAATAAACTTTGGTGTATTTTATAAAAGGAATATTCATTTTATACCTTATTCTTTTATTATTTCCATAACCAGTTTAATTTTTCGAATTTTGTACCGGCAAAACATCTTAAGAGATTATTAGTAATGAAGATTGCCGAAAACATACCAATTAAATTGCCAATAATCAAGGTTAAGGCAAATCCTTTAACAAAACTGGTTCCGAGGCTAAATAGGATCAGAGACACTAAAATAATAGTGAAGTTTCCATCGCGAACTGATGGCCAGGCTCGCTTAAAGCCATCTTCAAGTGAAATCAGAAAACCTTTCCCCAGTTTTAACTCCTCTCTTATTCTGGAAAAAATTAAAATATTGGCATCAACTGCCATGCCCATAGATAGAATAAAGCCGGCAATGCCAGCCAAAGTTAAAGTAATGGGTATTAATTTAAAAAAAGAAAGGTTTAAAGCAATATAAATTATTAAGGCCAATGAGGCCAAAATACCAGGCAAACGATAAAAAATAATCATAAAAATAATTACTAAGATAAAGCCGATCATGCCTGCCTTCAGGGATTTATTTAAAGATTCTTGCCCTAAGCTAGGACCAATAGTTTCCTGGGATATTAGGGTAATTGGCACTGGTAAAGCGCCTGAATTAAGATTTCTAACCAAGCTTTTAGCCTCGTCAACCGTAAAACTGCCTGAAATTTGAGCTTTACCGCCTTTGATCGGCTCTTGAACTACAGGACTGGAGATAAGAGTATTGTCAATATAAATGGCAACTAATTTACCAATATTTCTGGTTGTCAGTTCTTCAAAAAGCTTTGCGCCTTCGTCATCAAACTGAATTGAAACCATGGGCTTATTAGTCGTTTCATCGAATATTAGTTCAGCTTTTTTAAGATAACGGCCAGTTAACTGAGTTGAAACAAAAGGATCCTCAAGAGCTATTTGCCAATCAGGAACATTTTGAATTTCCTCAAAAGTCATGCCTTGAAGTTCCTGCTGTTTTTGAAGAATCATATTAAATTCTTCGTCAAGCCTTTGCTCTTTAAATTCAAGAAAAGGAGTCTGGCCAATCATACTAATGGCTTCTTTAACATCCTTAACCCCGGCTAACTCCACAATTAGTCTCTGGCTTTGTTCTTCAATTTGGATAACAGGTTCGCTAACGCCAAAAAGATTAACCCTTCTTTCAACAACGTCCCTTAAGCCGTCAAGGGCATTTTTATGATCAGCGCTATCAATGCCGCTCAAATCAGCCTGGTAAACAAGATGGGTTCCTCCTTGCAAATCCAGCCCCAACCGAAAGGGGATATTCCAAAAATGCGGTAGGCTGAATTTTGCCTGCCCGCCGAAGTCCTGAGCGAAGTCGAAGGAGCGAAGGCGGGAATTCAAAAAATCAATTCCGCTGTTTAAGGGATCTGGATAAGATAAATTGCCGGCAACGAAGGCCAGCAATAAAATAATTATTAAAATTAAAGGCTTTTTATAATTTACAGACATTATTTTTCAATAGAAATATAAAAATTAAAAAAGACTTTCTTTTTGGCATTAACAAAGTATAAAACAATTTCAACTTTAAGTCAATATAAAACACGCCCAAAGGGCATGCTTTTTACTTAGATTACAACCAGAATAAGGAAGCTACCTACTTTCGCAGCATAGCTACTATCATCGGCCTTAGAAGATTTCACTTCTGAGTTCGAAAAGGGATCAGGTGGAGCACTTCCAGCATAGCTCCCTTATTCTAGCTATAATCTTTTACGAAACTAAGGAGGGTAAGAAAATATTGCGATTTCGATTTATTAGTACTGCTCGGCTAAAGCCATTACTGGCCTTACACCTGCAGCCTATCAATCCTGTGGTCTACAGGAAATCTTGATGAGTTCTTATCTTGGGGTTGGCTTCGTGCTTAGATGCTTTCAGCACTTATCCGTGCCCGACATAGCTACCCA
>JAHIOR010000068.1 GCA_018895125.1 Patescibacteria group bacterium
TAAATAGCCCTCCTTTAGTCGCTTTTTGGGTAAAAGAAAGAATTAAAGAATTGGCAGCTGAAGGGCAAAGTTTAATTTTATCCGGTTCTCCCCGAACGGTCTTAGAGGCTAAAGAAGTTATGCCTTTGGTAGAAAAACTATATGGAGTAAAAAATATTAAAACCGTTCTATTAGATATTAGTGCCAAAGAATCTATTTTCAGAAATTCTCATCGTCGTCTTTGCGAACTAATGCGTCACCCGATTCTTTACAGTCAAGAAACTGTCAAGCTTAAATTTTGTTCCTTAGACGGCTCCAAGCTTTTAAAAAGAAAAGGACTAGATGACCCAAAGACAATTACAGTCAGGCTGGAACAATATCGAGAGAGAACTTTACCGGTTATCTCTTATCTTAAAAAACAGGGCATCTTTGTTAAGAAAATTAACGGTTCTCCGTCTCCGGCCATAGTTTTTAAAAATATTCTAAAAGCTTTAAAGTAAGCTGATGATTCTGATCAAAAAGGATTTTGAGCTTCAGATCATGGCTGAGGCCGGCAAGATTTTGGCTCAGATCATGAAAAACATTGCCAAGCAGATTAAGCCTGGTATTAAAACCATAGAATTAGACGAGCTTGCAGAGCGTCTCATCTTGGAATCAAACAGCGCGCCGTCTTTTAAGGGATATGACGGTTTTCCCAATAGTCTTTGCGTTTCTATTAATGAAGAAGTTGTCCATGGCTTGCCTTCGAATCGGGTTTTAAAGCCAGGAGATATGGTTTCTTTTGACTTGGGTATTTGTTATCAGGGATATCAGGCTGATATGGCCAGGACTGTTGTGATAGGCAGGCCTAATAAACTTCAAAAAAAGCTTGTTAAAGTTACCAAACAGGCTTTAGATGCCGCCATTAAATATGCTAAGCCGGGAAATCACATTGGTGATATTGAATGGATTACCCAGAATATAGCTGAATCTAATGGCTTTAACGTTGTTAGAGAGCTTTGCGGCCATGGTGTTGGCAAAACTATTCATGAGGAGCCTCAGATTCTTAATTTTGGTAAAAGAGGCACGGGTCCGGAAATTAAGCCCGGGATGGTTTTTTGTATTGAACCAATGGTAACAGCTGGCGACTGGCAGCTGGAAAAAGCCAAAGACGGTTTTGGCTATAAAACTATTGATAATTCTTTGGCTTGCCATTTTGAAGACATGATAGCTATTACTGTTAAAGGACCCAAGATTCTGACAAGATAGGCTTGGTTATGCTAAAATAGGGCAATGGAAAACAAAGTTTATTTGTCAGTTATTATTCCTGCGTATAACGAAGAAAGCAGGCTTAATAATACTTTAAAAGAAATTGACGCTTATTTAAAGACACAATCATATCTTTACGAGATTGTGGTTGTTAATGATGGCTCAAAAGATCGTACCGCGGAAGTCGTCAACGAACTTAGTTTATCTATTAAGGATTTGAGGTTGATTAATAATAAAGAAAATCGTGGGAAGGGATTTATTGTTAAGCAGGGGATGACAGAAGCTTTGGGACAGTATCGTCTTTTTAGTGACGCTGATAATTCTGTTTCTATTGACCAAATTGAAAAGATCTGGCCTGTTTTAAAACAGGGCTATGAGGTAGTGATTGGTTCAAGGTCTATGAAGGAATCAATTATTGATCCTTGTCAGGCTTGGCCAAGAAGACTTATTGGCAAGGCTGGAAACTTGGTTATTCAAACTATTGGCGGACTCAGTGGCATTTGGGACAGCCAGTGCGGTTTTAAATGTTTTACTGGTGATTCAGCTCAGAATATTTTCAGTAAAACCATGATTAATCGTTGGGGTTTTGACGTTGAATCTCTGGTTTTAGCTAAAAAGCTTGGCTATCAGATTAAAGAAATCCCGGTTATTTGGAAGAACGATTTCAGATCAACTGTCAGGCTGTTTGGAATTATTAAGACTTTTTTTGAGGTTTTACAAATTAGGTGGAACTTAATTACTAACAAATATAATTTATGATTCTTTACTTTCCTTGGGAATAATTAATTTTGTTAATTAAAACCATGAAAAAATACGTTTTTTTAAACTGGAAATGTAATCCCTTAGACTGGAAAGGGGTTTTAAGCCTAATGTCGCCATTAAAACAAAATGCTTTTTTAAACAAGCACCAAGTTGTTATTTGTGCCCCATTTGTTTTTTTAGAAAATATTAAAAAAGATTTTAAAGTTGAGACATGCGGACAAAACTGTTTTTGGGTATCAGGAGCAGGGCCGTATACTGGAGAAATTTCACCTTTAATGTTAAGGGGTGTTGGTTGTAGTTATGTATTAGTAGGTCACTCGGAAAGAAAAAGGCTTTTTAATGAGACTGAAAAAATAATTACTGAGAAGTTAAAGGCTGCTTTAAAAGCTGGCCTTAAACCCTTATTATTTTTTGGGGAAACAAAAAAAGATTCAGACAAAGAAATGATATCCAGGCTCGATTCAGTTCTTAAGAGCATTGATAAAAAGGATTTGCAAAAGATCTTATTTGTTTATGAGCCGGTTTTTGCAATCAGCACTCAGGGCGGTAAGATATTGCCCATAACCAGAATTAAGGAAAAATTAATTCTAATCAGAGATTTTTTAAAAAAGAAATATGCCTCATCAGCTCCTTGTATTATTTATGGGGGCAGTGTTAATGATGTTAATCTAAAGCAATATTTGGATCAAAAAGAGATTAATGGAGTTGTTATTGGCCAGGCTTCTTTAAGTCCTGCAAAAATGGAAAAGGCGTTAATGGTTGGAAAAGATCATGGCTTCATCTTCAGAAAAAGATTTCTATAACCCTAGTAAAGGCCATCTTTCATTTAATGAAATGATTGACGAGCTTTTAGAATACATTCAGCAAGACCCTGAGGTGTTTTATGACGTTATTGTTGGCTGTGATTCTGCCTCGTCTGATTTTCCTGAGTTTCCCTTAGTGGTAGTGGCTTTGAAAACAGGCTTTGGGGGCAGGTTTTTCCTTAAAAAAGTAAGTTACCAGAATAAGAAGTTTTATCATTGGAAAACCAGGATTCTTGAAGAAGTTTATTTGTCTTGCGAACTGGCCCTTAACTTAAGAGAAGCTTTAGAAGAGAAAATTATTGGACTGGAGACTATTCCAAACTATCAATTCCGCTATATTCATGCTGATGTTGGTGAGAATGGCCAGACTAAAGAAATGGTTAAAGAGGTAGCCGGGATTATCCGTGGCAACGGCTTTGAATTAAAGATAAAGCCTGAGGCTTTTGCAGCCTCAAACGTGGCTGACCATTTTTCATAACATGGCCAAGGTATTTGTAGCTTTATCCGGGGGCGTTGACTCATCAGTAGCCGCTTGGCTACTAAAGAAATCAGGTTATAAGGTAACCGGAGTTTTTATGAAGTTTTGGCAGGACCCAAGGTTTTCCAGGCAAAATGCCTGTTGTACTCTGGAATCTGAAAGAAGGGCCAGGGCCGTGGCCAGAAGCCTGAAAATTCCTTTCTATATTTTTAACTTTCAAAAAGAGTTTAAAAAAGAAGTTGTTGGCTATTTCCTAAAAGAAACCAAACAAGGATTAACACCCAATCCTTGCGTGGTTTGTAATAAAAAAATAAAACTGGGATTGTTTTTGAAAAAAGCTGTTAGCATGGGGGCTGACTTTGTTGCTACCGGGCATTATGCTAAAAAAAATTTCAGCAAAGGATTATTCAGGCTGCTAAAAGCTAAAGACAAGGAAAAAGATCAGTCTTACTTTCTCTGGAAATTAAATCAGAAGCAACTTGGGAAAATACTTTTTCCAATAGGGGATTATACTAAAGCAGAAGTCAGGAGCTTGGCAAAAAAACACAAGTTGGCCACGGCAAAAACCAAGGAGAGCCAAAACCTTTGTTTTTTAGCTGATAATGTTAATTCTTTTTTAAAGGCTAATTTAAAGATGAAGCCAGGCAAGATTATTGATGTTAAGGGAACAGTAATCGGTAAGCATCAGGGATTAGGGTTTTATACCATAGGCCAGAGATGGGGGATTGGCCCCGATCTTTTTTCCAAATATCAAAGCCAGGGCCCCTTTTATGTTTTAAAAAAGGAGGCAAAGAAAAACACTTTAATAGCGACAACAAAGAAAAAAGATTTGTTCAAAAAAGAGCTTATAGCGGCAAAGCTTAACTGGATCTCTGGCAGGCCCCCAAAACTGCCCTTAAAAGTAAAAGCAAGGATTCGTTCTCGGCAAAAACAGGTTGAGGCCCTAATTTTTGGAGCAGGAAAGAAAATCAGGGTTAATTTCAAAAAGCCTGAAAGAGCCATCACTCCTGGCCAGTCAATCGTGTTTTACAAAGGAGAAAAGTTGTTGGGAGGGGGAGTGATTTGTGGCTAACAGTGTAATATAAACGGTTTTACTAACAATACTAACAATCATTGCGGTCGCAACAATTGTTAGTTAATGAATGAATGGGCGAGGAACTCATAGGTGGCGGAGTGATAGTTTAGCCGAGGTAAGACCTCGGCTGTCTGCTTTTTTAATAGCTATTTTTTTGTTATTATGAATTATATACATGACTTCGAATTATTGGACATGCGATGTCCTATAGCAAACCAAAGGTTTGATATATCATTCTGCTATAAAATTTTTAAACAGCTGCATATTACTATCCAACTAACTTATCAGAATGAAAAAACTTTTATTACCTGTTAGTATCGGATTCTTTCTAGTCATTACACTTTTATTAGTGGTTTGGATAGTAGTTATTGGCATTCCACTTCCGGCTAAAAAAATTTCATACACTGGCGCAAGAAAAGCAGAACTTATAGAATTATCCGATAATCCTTCATTGCCAAAAGAGCAAGAGCAACTTGAACAAGTCCTTGACGCAATCTACATTGCCGACATACAAACCCTAGTTTCATTAACCCAAAGTTACTATAAAGACCATTCCGAATTACCATGGCAGAAACAGTCCGAACCTCGATTAGCGCGTGAGGTAGAGGGTATTTCTGAGTTGAGACTCGCAGGAGGAGTATCAGACGATTTGTTCCAAAAGATGCTTAATAAAGACATCTATTTGGCTGATGATGGAAAAAAAGTGTATTGGTGTGCAGATTTATTGAGAGATAATGATCGAGAATTATGGGAAGGTACTTGGTGTAAAAGCATGACAAAGTGTTACTGCAATGTTTTTGAAAGAATGTAGTAAAACATCATTTTCTGACCAGTGATTAACTCGTCACAGGGTTGCTTAGCTAAGCCAAGCAACTACCCTTTTTGCATTGGAGAAGAAAAGTGTCCCGAGGTTAGACCCCGGGACACACTTTCCGGCCTTGCGGGTTGGGTAATGACAGAAAACGCGCGATCGCTGATTTTTCGTCAGTTCTGAATTCCCTAAGCAGTCAGTATATTATATGGGCCACATGGTATTGACAAAGACGGAAATGTATGCTATACTTAGGATAGAAAAAGAGAAAAGAATTTGTTCTTTAAAATATATTGCCTCTGCTGCCTGATGAAGATTTGACCAAAGTCTTTATGAGGCAGCAGAGGCTACAGTCAGCGCTTGCTGATTGGCCATAAGTTGTTGGCGGGCTTTCCTCCGCTCCGCCAAATTTTCCACAAGGAGAGAAAAATGAATAAGCAACTGTTCGAACTTGTAAACTTGCTGGATCCTTTTGTCCTGGGGGATCCAATCCGGATCGAGGGGGGAATGGTCTGGATTTACGGTTGGGAGACGGGGGACCCAACAGGGACGTTTTTCCCCGCCGATGATTCTCCGTCTCGCTGCGCAAGCGAGGCGGAGATCAACGAAGGATTGCTCGTCGCCCTGGACAAGTGGGGCGACAAACTCGGTCAGTCCGCTGTAGCTCAGCAGCGGCTGATCGAAATTGTAAGGGGGTATTGGGCCGGACAGGCCCTCATCAGCAAGCAAATTGGCTTTAAGGAGTTTAAGCGCGTCATGCGCGACTCCTAAAGCCACGGCGAGGTAGGTTCAGCGGATTCGTATCCTCGCGTAACAAGAATCTGCGCAATAAGCGAAAAATGCCATTTGGAAATCCAAATGGCATTTGCTTTTTAGGCACGTGAGTCATCGCAAGACATACATCATATTTATTTTTATTTTAAAACAGCTTTTTTAATAGCTGTTTTTTTGTTATTATTAACTATCATGACCGCTAAAGAAATACGACAGAAATATTTTGAATTTTTTAAAAATAGAGGACACGCTATTATTCCAGCAGCTGCTTTGGTTTGCGAATCAGATCCAACCACCTTGTTTACTTCTTCTGGCATGCAGCCTTTAGTGCCTTATCTCTTAGGAGAATCTCATCCTTTGGGCAAAAGACTGGTTGATTCTCAGCCATGTTTAAGGCTTGAAGACATTGACGAGGTTGGAGATAACCGCCATACCACTTTTTTTGAAATGCTGGGAAACTGGTCTTTAGGAGACTATTTTAAAGCAGAACAATTGCCTTGGATTTATGAGTTTCTGACCCAGGAATTGGGTCTTTCAAAAGACAGGCTTTGGGTTTCAGTTTTTTCCGCCGAAGGCGGACCCGCCTCTGGCGGGGAGGGAGATAAAAACGCTAATGTTCCTTGGGACGAAGAATCGTTTGCCATTTGGAAGAAAATTGGCATTCCTGAAAACAGAATTCTTTTTTACGGTCCCAAGAAAAACTGGTGGTCAAGATCAGGGCCTCCGGATAAAATGCCTGTTGGCGAGATTGGCGGGCCTGATTCTGAGATTTTCTTTGAGTTTATTGATATTCATCATGATTCAAAATATGGTTTAAACTGCCATCCGAACTGCGATTGCGGCAGGTTTATGGAAATCGGCAATTCAGTCTTTATTGAGTATATGAAGAAAGATAATGGTGCTTTAGAAGAATTGCCATTAAAGAATGTTGACTTTGGCGGCGGATTAGAGAGATTGGTAGCTGCCGTTAATAATAATCCTGATATTTTTAAGATTGATCTTCTCTGGCCCTTGGTTGAGATAATCCAGTCCTTATCTAAAAAAGATTATCATAGCGATAAGAATACTTCCCGGGCAATGAGAATCATGGCTGATCATTTTAGAGCCGCGGTTATGATTGCCAGAGAGGGGATTCAAGCTTCAAATAAAACTCAGGGATATATTTTAAGAAGACTATTAAGAAGAGCCATGCTTTTTGCCAGAAGGCTTAACTTAACAGAAAGTTCTTATCTTAAACCTTTAGTTAGAATGGTTTGCAAAATCTATGTTGATATTTTCCCAGATCTTAAAGATAAGGAAACAGAAATCTCAGCTGCTTTTCAACAAGAAGCTGATTGTTTTGACAAGGCTTTAAAAAACGGCTTAAGAGAGATTGAAAAAGTTGAAAAGCTTGATGGTAAAACCGCTTTTTACATTTATGAGAGTTTTGGTTTTCCCTTGGAAATGATTTTGGAAATTGTTAAAGAAAGGGGACAGGAATTTAATCTTGAGGAGTTTGAAGAAGAACAGAAAAAACACCAGGATCTTTCCCGGCAGGCTGCCGAGGGCATGTTTAAAGGGGGATTGGCAGATCAAAGCCATGAAGTGGTAAAACTCCATACTGCCACCCATCTCTTGCACCAGGCTCTAAGAGAGGTATTAGGAGAGGGAGTTAAGCAGGAGGGCAGTAATATTACTGCTGAACGATTAAGGTTTGATTTTTCCCATTCTCAAAAAATGACTTTGGAAGAATTGAAAAACGTTGAAGATTTGGTTAATGAAAAGATTGGAGAGAATCTTGAAGTTTCTTTTGTGGTAATGGATAAAGACCAAGCATTAAAAAGCGGCGTCAGAGCCTTCTTTAAAGAGAAGTATGCAGATAAAGTTAAGGTCTATAATATTGGTCCCTCGATGGGCTCGGGATCTCCTTTCAGTCGAGAAATTTGCGGTGGCCCTCATATTAGTAAAACTTCTGAATTAGGACGATTTAAGATTATTAAAGAAGAAGCTGTTGCTAAAGGAATCAGAAGAATCCGAGCCTCATTGGAGAATTCTTAAAAAAGTATTAGAATAAAGATATAATCCTTAAAAACTGTTAAAACAAAGACGTAATCCTTAAAAACTGTTAAAACAA
>JAHIOR010000069.1 GCA_018895125.1 Patescibacteria group bacterium
GAAAAGAAATTCAAAAACCAAGGCTATGCCAAATTTAAAGCAAAAACAGCCGAGCTCTTGATTAAAAAACTGGAACCGTTGAGGAAAAAGAGAAAGGAGCTTTTAAATAGGCAGGTTTATCTGGAAGAAGTCTTGAGCCAGGGAGCCAGGAAAGCCCAAGGCATTGCCAGAGAAACCATGGAAGAGGTTAGAAAAAAGACCGGCCTAATATAGCGTTTGAAAAAACTCAACGCCAATCTTCGTAAATACTTAACGATCGTGAAGTATTTACGAAAATGGAAAACTAATATATTATAATTATATATACTAAATTATTTAAACGTTAATTATTACACGTAATTCTATGTCTGGACGCGGTTTAAAAGCTGGATCAATTTCTCACGAAATCTTAACCGAGATTTTTGGAATATTAGATGCAACATTATTTCTACCGCGAAAAATGGCCGAAGTTACCGGGATAAGATTTCTCCAGCGTTACCCTCAACATAAAAAATATATTTACGATCTAAAGCGAAGGAACTATATCAAAGAGATTAATACAAAAAATGGAGAAAAAATCCAGCTTACGGAAAAAGGAAAGCTAGAGATAATAAAATATAAAATGACGCTTAAAAAGAATGAAATAAAGTGGGATGGAAAATGGCGGGCAATCTCTTGGGATGTTCCCGAGGGTTCGCGTAAAGAACGTGATTATCTAAGAAGAGCGCTTCGCTGGCTTGGCTTTAAAGAAGTTCAAAAAAGTTTCTGGATATTTCCTTTTGAGGTAAAAGATCAGGTAAAAGAATTAATAAAGTTATACAAGGAAGACTTAAGGGGGGATGTTCGTTTTTTAACCATTGAAAAACTAGAGAAAGATTCTGACTTAAGAAAATATTTCAATCTATAGCTTTTTTATAGCAGATTATAGTTTCGTAAATACTTCACGATCGTGAAGTATTTACGAAAAACAAGGTTGAGGTGGCTTGCATTAGAATAGCCTAGCCGGAATACAAAACGCCATGATTCTCCTTGTCATGGCGTTTTTCGTGAGCGGCCTAATAATCATACCTCCAGTCCTCCTCGTCAGGAAAAATTGGAGCAAACTTGACTTCTTTGCCGAGAAGCTTGGCAATCCAGACAATGGCCTCTTCAACAGAGGCGACTATGAGAAGGATGACGAAGGCCACGATGCAAGCTAGGACAATGAAAACACAACTCAACTTGTCCCAGGCTCCCCGAAAGAAACTCTTGATCTTTTTCATGAGATTCACCTCCTTTCATAAAGATCAAATAGAAAGAACATCCTCAATAAAAGCATGCTTTAAATGCTTAGTCAATATAAAATTACTTTAATCCCAGTTTGCGATAAACTGACTTTGAAACCGGAACGCCGGCTTGCTTAAAAAGCTTTAAAGCCTCTTTCTGAATTTCTATTAAGTGCTTTTCAGTATCAGCTTCAAACCTGATTTTAATTAAAGGAGTGCTGTTGGCTGCCCGACAAAGCGCCCAGCCATGAGGAAAATTAATTCTGGCCCCGTCAATATCAATGAAATCATACTTTTTCTTTTTAAGAATCTCTTGCAAGTTGGCAATGACTTTAAATTTCTTCTCATCAGCACAAGGAATAAAAACCTCCGGGCTAACCAAATACCTGGGCAAGGAATCAACGTATGAAGCAAAATCTTTTTGGGCTGAGGCAATCTCGGCCAGCTTCAAAGAAGCGAACAGAGCCTCGTCGCAAAGATAATAGTCTTTGGGAAAAAGAAAATGCAAGGTCACCTCTCCCCCGAAAACAGCCTTGGTTTCAATTATCTTCTTGATTACCGCGCTGTGATGGGAAACTGAAAAATATGTCTTGACGTTTCTTTGTTTCATTTCATCTAAAAGAGTTTTTGATACCCGAGCGTCATAAACAATCGGGCCATGATGTTTTTCCAAGGCCTGCCTGGTCAGCATTAAAAGGCAAAAATCCCCGCTGACTGAACGCCCCAGGTTATCAATAGTGGCCACCCGATCTCCGTCTCCGTCATAAACAAAGCCAATATCAAACTTTCCTTTTAAAACAGCTTTCTCGGCATCCAGCCTGTTTTCCTTCTCATAGGGGTCCGGAGAATGATTGGGAAAATTGCCGTCAAACTCTCCATAAATAGTTTCCACCTGGCAGCCCAGCCTTTTAAAAACCTTTTCCGGCAGATATCCCATGGCGCCGTTGCCGGAATCAATTAAAACCTTGAGCGGTCTTTTAAAGCTAATCTTAGAAATAATATGAGTGATATAATCTTTTTCAGGATTAAACTTAATAATTTTGCCTTGTTTTTTTATCTTAGCCTGCCTTTCTTTTAAAGCCAGTTCTTTAACAGCTTCCAAATCTTCTAAAACTAAATCGCCTTTGCCTTTGACAAAAATACTGGTCAAACCATTGTATTCTTTTGGATTATGAGAACCGGAAACAACTACGCCAGCGTCATAGCCATAATGAAAAAGACAAAAATAGAATAAGGGGTCTGGAGCTGTGCCCAGGAAAATAATTTCCCGGCCCTCTCTAGCTAAAGCCTTGCTAATGGCTCGAGCTAGAATCGGAGAACTTTTTCTGGTGTCGTGAGCAATAACAATTGTCTTGGCCTCGGGGTAAAGATCAGCAAAAGCCAGCATTATTTTAACCGCCGCCTTAGAATTAAAGTCTTTAGGATAAACCCCCCTGATATCATAGCCCCTAAAGATGTTTTTATTGATCTTAACCATATAGTTTATTTTACCACAAAAAGCCCTTATAGTTTATTTTACCACAAAAAGCCCTTATAGTTTATTTTACCACAAAAAGCCCTTGTCAGCTCAATTTTTTCCTGCTAAGATTGGTAATATGAGCCAAGATTTTTAAAATACCCTGATATGAAGCAAAACTACGAATTAGCCTATATCATTTCTTCCAGAATTTCCGAAGAGCAAGCCCAGGAAATCTCCAGAAAGATAAACGATCTTATCCAGGCAAAAAACGGCATTGTCTCTGAAAGCCAACTGCCTAAAAAGATTGCCCTGGGTTATCCGATCAAAAAAGAGGTCTTTACCTGGTTTCAAACCACTTATTTTAATTTTGATACTTTGGTTTTAAGCGATTTGGAAAAAAACCTTAAAGAAGAAAAAAATATTCTCAGATATTTGGTTTTAAAGGTTAAAAAACCCAGAATTAAAAAACCAGCCAGAACACCGAGAAAACCTTTACTGATTTCAAAAGAAAGTGAATCTTCCTCAAAGGTCGAATTGGGTGAGATTGAAAAGAAATTAGACGAAATATTAAAAGACTCAGATGAATCTTAATAAGGTCATTTTACTGGGCCGGGTTGCTAATGACCCGGAAACCAGGACCACGACAACGGGACAAACCGTCTGCTCATTTCGGCTGGTAACCAACCGAGTTTTCACCAGCAATAACCAAAAGCAGGAAAGAGCTGAATTCCACAGCATTGTCTTGTGGAGAAGACTAGCTGAAATTGCCTCGCAATACTTGACTAAAGGCGCCTTGGTTATGATTGAGGGCCGAATTGAAACTCGAAGTTGGCAGGATGCCACCGGAGTTAAGAAATATCGCACTGAAGTCATTGCTGAAAAAATGCAATTGGGACCGAAGTCGGCCTCGACTTCAGCCTCGAGCTCAACTTCAAGTCCTGATAAAAAAGAACAGGCCGCCCCTGTTCAGGAAGAAATCCCGATTATCGAAGAAGACCGGGACGGAGAAATTGACGTCAGGGATATCCCGTTTTAAAATATAATTAAAATAAACTGTCCTCCTTCGCTAAAGCTTCGGAAGGACATCCTTCGCTGCCTGCTTGGCAAAACCTAGCAGGATAAACAAAGGATGGCCTGCCATCCGTAGCTCCAAGCGAAGCGAGGAGCGAAGGATGGATTGTTTCTTTTGCCAAAAAGGTATTGATGAAATAGACTTCAAAGATCTTGCGCTGTTAAGGAAGTTTACTTCAGGATTGGCTAAAATCAGAGCTAAAAAAAGAACTGGCATTTGCTCTACTCACCAGCGAAAGTTTGCCAGGGCTGTTAAAAGAGCCAGACATTTAGGATTACTGCCCTTTACAGCTAAATAGTTAATAGAAAAAATTAGTCTTTTTCGCCCTGCTTTATCAGCAGGGATTTTTTTATCTTAGTGACAATAGCCGGATTTTCCTTGAGGAAATTCTTGGAAGCATCCATGCCCTGGCCAAGCTTGGTTTCTTCAAATTGAATCCAACTGCCTGATTTCTTAACCACTTCTTCTTTAATGCCCAGGTTTAACAGATCAGTCAGATAAGAAATGCCTTCGTTATAGTAAATATCAAATTCAGCCACTTTAAAGGGGGCAGCCACCTTATTCTTAACCACTTTAGCTCTGATGCGAGAACCAATGATATTATCTCCGGACTTAATCTGGGCAATCCTTCTTAAGTCAATCCTGACTGAAGAATAAAACTTTAAGGCCAGACCGCCTGGCGTTGTTTCCGGATTGCCAAACATAATCCCGATTTTCATTCTTAACTGATTTAAGAAAATAACCGTGGTTTTGGTTTTAGAAATAACTCCGGAAAGCTTTTGCAAAGCCGAGGACATTAATCTGGCCTGAAGGCCAATTTTAAACTCACCCATTTCCCCTTCAATCGCGCTCTTGGGAGCCAAGGCAGCCACAGAATCAATGACAATAACGTCAACCTGGCCAGACCTGACCAGAGTTTCAACTATTTGTAAAGCTTGCTCCCCGGAATCAGGCTGGGAAATCAAAAGCTCGCCAATATCAACCCCAAGCCTTTTGGCATAATCAGGATCAAGGGCGTGCTCGGCATCAATAAAAGCCGCTACTCCGCCTGATTTCTGCGCCTCAGCACAAATATGAAGCGCTAGAGTACTTTTTCCGGCTGATTCAGGGCCAAAGATCTCAACCACTCGCCCCCGGGGCACGCCGCCAACCCCTAAGGCTATATCCAAAGACGGCGAGCCAGTTGGAATGGCATCAATATCCACGGCCCTAACATCATGAAGTTTCATAATGGCGCCTTCGCCAAAACGCTGCTTAATTTCCTGGATCGCTTCCTGTAAATCAGCTCCTATTTCTTTGGGTATTGATTTTTTCTTGGCCATAAATTTAAAATTAACTATTAAACTTTTTCCCAGTCGTCATCATCCTCATTCTTTTCTCGAGGCATGGGAACGCTGTTTTCTAAAGTTGGCTCTGTTTTAACATAAACTTCTCTGGGCCGGGCGCCGTCAGCCGGACCGACCACGCCCCTTTCTTCTAAGATATCAAGCAGCCTGGCTGCTCTAGCATAACCGACTCTGAGTCTTCGTTGCAGCATTGAGGCTGAAGCTTTTTTGTATTCAATCACCAATTGCTTGGCTTCCAAATATAGAGAATCTTCGTTATCTGAATTAAAAAGCTCTTGGCCAACATCCTCGCCTCCTTTCAGCTCCCGAGCCAGCTCTTCAGCCAAAAAGTTTTCTGTTAGCAAACCAAAATCTTCTTTCTGAGACTTTAAAAAATCAGTCACTCTTTTGACTTCTTTTTCAGTCACATAAGCTCCTTGAATTCTCCGGGGTTTGCTGATTTCCGGAGAAATGAATAGCATGTCTCCGGCCCCCAAAAGTTTTTCAGCCCCGGCCGCATCAATAACAGTCCTAGAATCAATTTGGCTGGCAACCTGAAAAGTGATTCTGGAAGTGATGTTGGCTTTAATTAAACCGGTAATAACTTCAACTGAAGGTCTTTGGGTGGCGACAATCAAATGAATGCCCACAGCCCGGGCCATCTGGGCCAGTCTAACAATTCCAGCCTCAACCTCTTTACCCCGGGCTGCCATTAAATCTGCCAGCTCGTCAATAATAACAACAATGTAAGGCATTATTTCCAGGATTTCTTCTGAAATTCCTTCTGAATCCCGGCCAGACTTGGTTTTAGACATCTTTTGGCTGATGATTTTGTTGTAGGAAGCAATATCCCTGGTTTTGGCAGCGGCTAAAACTTCAAAGCGCCTTTCCATTTCCTTGGTCAGCCATTTTAAAGCATTAACGGTTTTCTGGCTGTCATAAATAATCGGAGATAAAAGGTGGGGAATGTCCTGATAAACCGGAAATTCAACTCTTTTGGGATCAACCATAATCAGCCTCATGGTTTCTGGAGAATTGCGGTAAAGCAAACCAAGAAGAATGCTATTTAAACAAATTGTTTTGCCCGTACCAGTGGCTCCGGCCACCAAAAGATGGGGCATACGGGATAAATCAGCAAAAGCCGGAATACCAGCCACGTCCCGTCCCAAAGAAAACAACAATGGCGAAGCTGAATTTTTAAAAGCCTCGTCTTCAAAAAGATTTCTCAATCTGACCATGGTTCGAGAACTGTTAGGAACCTCAATGCCAACCAAAGATTTACCCGGAATCGGAGCTTCAATTCTAATGGGATGAGTTGCCAAAGCCAGAGATAAATCATTGTTTAGAGCGGTAATTTTTGACAGCTTAATGCCCTCAGCCGGTTTTAAAGTATATTGAGTAACGGTCGGACCAGTATTAACTTCGCCCATTTCCACTGGAATATCAAAGTTTTCAAGAGTGTTTTTAATAATCACCATATTATTGCGGATGTCCCCGGCAATAGGTTCCCCCTTTTCCAGTTCCAGTAAGTCCAGGGGCGGGTTTTTATAAAGAGAAAGACCCGAGCCAGTCATTAATCCCGGAATCGGCTTGGTTTTTAAATTAGGCAAAGATGCTTCCCTGGCCTGACGATTGGGATCTTCCCTAACACCTGGAATTTCCCTGATCTTTAACTTGGGCTCTAATATCTTTTTTAAAATTGGAATTTTTTCTGACAGTTCTTGGGCTGTCCGGGGCTGAATTTTCTTGGCTATCTGCCAGAAAACCAAAAAGCCAAAAATAATCATCAGCATGAAAATAATCAGGTTAACCCAAAACCCAAAAAACCTTAAGATCGGGAAACTCAAGAAATAACCGACAAAACCGCCTAAAGGCCTGGATCTTACGGAAAGCTTTTCAATAGTGCCGAAAGAATTAAGAATAGCGCTTAATCCCAGCAAACAAAGCGAAAAAGCAAACCCAGTCATTTTCAGAATCCGATTAGGCTGATGGCTGCCGATAAAGAAAATCACCCCGGCCAAAACAAAAAACAACGGCAATAAATAAGTAGCTTTGCCAAACAAGAACAGCAAGCTGTTAAAAATCTGCAGGCCGCCTTTGCCAGCCAGTCCGAAAAATGAAAATAAAACAATAGCGGCAATCAAAATCAAAGCCAGGCTTATCAAATAGCCTTTGATAGATTTAGGCAAATCAGGCAAAAAGCCATAGTCTTTTGTGGGTTCTTTTTTAGCCTGGTGATTGTTCTTTTTCTTAGCCATGGGTAAAACAAAGCTAGCTTAATTATATATCATAGCCTTAATTTAGAGAGATGGCTAATTTTTTTTCAAGCCGGTGCCGGCTGGAATCAGCTTGCCGATGATAACATTTTCTTTCAGGCCCCGAAGCTTGTCTTCTTTGCCTTCAATGGCCGCCTTGATTAAAACTCTTGAAGTTTCAATAAACGAAGCAGCTGACAAAAAGCTGTCTGTAGCCAAAGATACCTTGGAAATTCCCAGTAAGACCGGGGAAACCACAATCTGTTTTTTGCCTTGTTCTTTAAGCCGGCTGTTTTCTTCTGCCAGCCTGCCCTTGCTAATCACTTCTCCCTGGATAAAAATGCCGTCGCCAGGATCCTTGACCTTCATCTTAGAAAACATCTGCCTGACAATCACTTCCAAATGCTTGTCATGAATTGACGCTCCCTGGGAAGCATAAATTCTTTGGATTTCTCTGATAATATAGTCTCGGGTTATCTCCTCGCCAACTACTTTGAAAAGCTCTTTTAAATCAAGATTGCCTTCGCATAAAGCCTGGCCAGCCTCAATTGCATCTCCGACTTTGACCAGAATGCCTTTGCCAACCGGAATGTCATAATCAATGACTGCTCCAACAGCCTTAGCGGCTTTTGATTTTTTAACTTTGGCGTCAATATTTGGTTTAATCTTGACCAGCTTTGAATCAATCACTTCCAAAACAGTTCCTTTGACCTGGGAAATGACAGCTTTGCCGGACGGAACCCTGGTTTCAAAAATCTCCTCAACCCTAGGCAAACCAAGAGTAATATCGCTAGCTGAAGCCACCCCGCCAGTATGAAAGGTTCTCATGGTCAGCTGAGTGCCTGGCTCGCCAATAGCCTGGGCTGCAATAACTCCAACAGCTTCGCCAATATTAACCAAGTCCCCTGATCCCAAACTCCAGCCATAGCATTTCTGACAGACTCCCCGCTCCAAGCGGCAGTTCAAAGGGGATCTGGCCGAAACCTGGGCAACTTGTTTGGCAACAATTTCCTTGGCCATTTGCCAGGTAATGGCCTGGCCTTTTTTAACAATAATTTTATTATCAGGACCAACAATAGTATCAGCGGCAATCCGGCCCACGATCTTCATTAAAAAGTTCTGACCAATGTCGTCAGCTTCTTTCTTTGAATACAAAATTCCTTTGGTATCGCCGCAATCTTTTTCAAAAACAATCACCTCATGGCCGACATCAACCAATCGCCTGGTTAAGTATCCGGCTGTTGAAGTTCTTAAAGCCGTGTCAGCCGTGCCTTTTCTGGCGCCGTGAGTTGATAAAAAGTATTCCAAAACATCAAAGCCTTCTTTGTAAGAATTCTTAATCGGCAGTTCAATAATCCGGCCAATCGGGTTAATCACCAGCCCCTTCATGCCAGCCATTTGAACCGGCTGAGACCAAGATCCCCTGGATCCTGAATCAATAATGGTAAACACCGAACCTCCTTCAGGCAAGGCTTTGGGAACCAGTTTTTCAATTTCTGACTTGGTCTTCTGCCACACCTCGATTGACCGCTGGTATTTTTCTTTTTTAGATAAAAACCCTTTTTGGAAATGGCTTTCCAGACCGGCGATTTCTTTCTCAGCCTTTTCAATCAAAGCTGGTTTTTCAACCGGCACTTGCAAATCATCCATGCCCCAGCTAATGCCTGACCTGGTGGCGCCGTCAAAACCAATTGACTTAATCTTGTCTAAAATAGGTTGAGAATGATCAATGCCGTATTTTTCAATCGCTTCCCTGATCAGCTCTTCAATCATTTTAGAATTCATGGTCTTGTTCTGGAAAGGAAAGTCAGCTGGCAAAGCTTCGTTAAAAATTAAACGGCCCACTGAAGTTTCAAAAAACTCATTGTCTTGTTTTTCAATTCCCAACACCTCTTTGACTGGAACTTTGATCTGGGCATTAATATCAATCTGATCAAATTCATGAGCCAAAAGAGCTTCTTCGGCAGAACCAAAAATCTTGCCCTCGCCCTTAGCGCCAGGCTTAATCTTAGTAAACCAATAACAACCCAAAACAATATCCTGGGTCGGACTGACAATTGGCAAACCCGTGGCCGGCTTTAAAAGATTGTGAGACGACAGCATAATCTCTAAAGCTTCTTGCTGAGCTTCGTCAGACAAGGGCAAGTGCACGGCCATTTGGTCGCCGTCAAAATCAGCATTAAAAGCCTTACAAACTAAAGGATGAATCCTGATGGCTTCGCCCTCAACTAAAATGGGTTTGAAAGCCTGAATGCCCAAGCGATGCAAAGTTGGCGCCCTGTTTAACAGCACTGCCTTGCCAGTCACCACCTGTTCTAAAATGGCCCAAATATCATCTGTTTCCTGTTCAATCAGCCTGGAAGCGCCCCGAACATTATAGGCCAGTTCCTGGTCAAGGATTTTTTTAATGACAAAAGGCTTGAAAAGCTCCAAGGCCATTTTCTTTGGCAAACCAACCTGATGAAGCAATAATTCCGGACCAACCACAATCACTGACCGGCCCGAGTAATCAACTCTTTTGCCTAAAAGATTCTGCCTGAACCTGCCTTGTTTGCCTTTTAAAATGTCAGCTAAAGACTTTAACAGTCTGCGGCCTCCGGTCGTAGCCTGAGTCATGGTGCCTTTTCTCATGCCATTGTCAATTAAAGCGTCAACTGCTTCCTGAAGCATTCTTTTCTCGTTCCTGACAATAACTTCCGGAGCGCCGATCTCAAGCAAATACTTTAAGCGGTTATTACGATTAATAACCCTTCTATAAAGATCATTTAAGTCCGAGGAAGCATATCGGCCGCCGTCCAGCTGAACCATGGGCCTGAGATCCGGAGGCAAAATTGGCAACACAGTCATAAACATCCACTCGGGACGAATACCGGCTTTTTCCATGCCCTGAAAAAGCTTGATTCTTTTTAATAGTTTTTTCTTGTTTAAGGGAGAAGCCTGCTCAATTTCCTGTTTAAGCTCAACAATCTTTTTCTTCAAATCAATAATGCTGAAAATCTTTCTCAAGCTTTCCCCGCCCGTGCCAGCTTCAAAACACTGGCCGTATTTTAAAGACAAATCAAAGTATTCAATTTCAGACAAGACTTTCAAAAACTTAAGGCTCATCAGCTCATCCTTGGCTCTGTCCTTGGCAGCTTTTAATTCTTTCTCGTCTTCCTTGTCTTGCTTATCTTGTTTGTCTTGCTTATCTTGTTTTTTACTTTTTTCTTTTTGCTGGGCTTGATTCTTTAAAGCTTTTGACTTTTGCAAAAATTCTTTTTCAATCTGTTCGAGAATGGATTTTTGGGATGCCTCGTCAACTTTGGTAACAATGTAAGCGTTAAAATAAATGACTTTTTCCAAATGAGACATGGGCAGATCCAGAATCTGGCCGATCCTGGAAGGAATGCCTCTTAAAAACCAGATGTGGGATACAGGGGAGGCGAGCTTAATATGGCCCATTCTTTCTCTTCTGACTTGGGACTTGGTGACTTCAACGCCGCACTTGTCGCAAACAATGCCCTTATGCCTAATGCCCCGATATTTGCCGCAATAGCATTCATAGTCCTTTTCCGGGCCAAAGATCTTTTCGTCAAAAAGACCGTCTTTTTCAGGCTTTTGGGTGCGGTAATTAATTGTCTCAGGCTTGGTCACTTCGCCATGACTCCAGGACATAATGTCCTCAGGCGAAGCTAATTTAATCCTGATAGCTTCAAAGTCAGCAACACGCATTGTTTTTATTTAATATGAATAGATTTTAATCTCTAAAATCCCTGTCTCTGGTTTTTTCCTTAACTTCAATGGCCAGCCCTAAAGATTTTAATTCAGCCACCAATAAATTAAAGGAAGCAGGCACATTAGGATTTTTGATCGGCTCTCCTTTTAAAATTGATTCGTAAGCTGCCGCTCTTCCCGGCACGTCGTCTGATTTGATGGTCAGCATTTCCTGCAAAATGTGGGCAGCTCCATAGCCTTCCAAAGCCCAGACTTCCATTTCCCCGAATCTTTGGCCGCCGAATTGGGATTTGCCTCCCAAAGGCTGTTGAGTAATCAAAGAATAAGGGCCGATTGACCTCATGTGAATCTTGTCTTCAACCATGTGAATCAGCTGCATCATGTAAATATAGCCAACCGTGGCCCGGCCCCTGAAAGGTTCGCCAGTCCGGCCGTCATAAACCTGAAGCTTACCGTCTTCAGGATAGCCAGCTTCTTTTAATTCAGCCTTAATATCTTTTTCAGTCGCCCCTAAAAGAGCCGGAGTCACGGCCCGATAGCCAAGTTTTTTGGCAGCCAAACCCAAATGAGTTTCCAAAATCTGACCCAGGTTCATTCTTGAAGCCACGCTTAAAGGATTTAAAATAATATCCATAGGAGTGCCGTCTTCAAGAAACGGCATTTCTGCTTCCGGCAAAACCAAGGAAACCACGCCTTTATTGCCGTGACGGCCAGCCAGTTTGTCTCCGGTCTGAACTTTGCGAAGCTGGACCACTTCAACCTTAACTCTTTTAATAATTCCAGGTTCTAATTTGGCTCCTTTTTCCCTTTCCCAAACTTTAACATTAGTGACTCTGCCCCGCTTGCCGTATTTAAGCAATAACGAACTGTCTTTGACTTCCCTGGCTCTTTCTCCGAAAATAGCCCTCAACAGTCTTTCTTCGGGAGTCAGATCAGTTTCACCTTTGGGGGAAATCTTGCCAACCAGAATGTCATGGGGACCGACTTCAGCGCCAACCCTGATGATTCCTTCTGAATCCAAATCCTTTAATTTTTCTTCACTGACATTGGGAATATCTGAAGTGGTTAACTCCGGGCCAAGCTTGGTTTCTCTCACATCACAGAAAAAGTCTTCAATATGAATTGAGGAAAAGACCATGTCTTTAACCAGCTTTTCTGAGATAATAATGGCATCCTCAAAGTTTGAGCCTCTCCAAGGCAAAAAAGAAACCAGAATGTTTCTGCCCAAAGCCAGCCAGCCTGAATCAATTGAAGCGCCGTCAGTCAAAATATCGCCTTGTTTTATTTTCTGGCCTTTTTTAACAATTGGCTTTTGGTGGAAACAAGTGTATTGATTGGTTCTGACAAAAGTTCTTAAAGGATAATCAGTAATCACCCTGGTCTTTTGGTTTTGAATCCTGATTAAGCTGGCATCAATATCTCGAACCACCCCGTCATCCTTGGCAATTAAAATTTGACCCGAGTCTCTGGCCACGGCTGGTTCCACGCCAGTGCAAACCAAAGGAGCTTCAGGAATTAACAGCGGCACTGATTGGCGCTGCATATTAGAACCCATTAAAGCTCTGTTAGCGTCGTCATTCTGTAAAAACGGAATAGAAGCTGTGGCCGCGGAAACAGCTTGCTTTGAAGACACGTCAATAAAATCAATCTTGTCTTTTTCAATCTGGCCCGGCTCGCCTTTGATTCTGGCCGCCACCCGGTCTGGAATAATAATCTGGGTTTTTTCATCAATCGGAATACCGGCATGAGCAATATTATACCTTTCTTCCTCATAAGCGTTTAAATAATTAACTTCGTCAGTCACTTTGCTTTTAACCACTTTAAAGTAAGGGGTTTCCAAGAAACCAAACTGGTTAACCCTGGCAAAGCAGGCTAAGTGCGAGATTAGACCTACGTTTTGACCTTCTGGAGTCTGAATCGGACAAATCCGGCCATAGTGAGACGGTTGCACGTCCCTGACCTCTAAACCAGCTCTTTCTCTGGTTAAGCCTCCGGGACCGGTGGCTGCCAGCCTTCTTTTGTGTTCGAGTTCTGCTAAAGGATTTTCATTATCCATGAATTGGCAAAGCTGGCTGGAAGTAAAGAATTCCTTAATCACTGCCATTAAGGGCCTGGGATTAATGAGCTGGGCCGGAGTCATCACGTCATCTTCTAAAGTTGACATCCTGTCTTTAATAATCCTTTCCATTCTTAATAGACCGACTCTCATTCTGTTTTGCAGAATTTCAGCTGAGGTTCTGACTCTTCTGTTGCCCAAGTGGTCAATGGGGTCAGGCATGGATCCGGGGGTATTGTTTAATCTGATCACTTCATGAATTACCGTGACAATATCCTCTGGCTTTAACACCCTATCTTTAATATCAATGTCTTCATCTGCTTTTGATTTTTTAATGTCGCCTTTCAAAGCCCTGAATCTCTGGTTCATTCTCCACCTGCCAACTTTAGACAAGTCATATCTTTCAAAATTGAAAAACATGTTTTCAATCAGCTCTCGAGCCGTATCCGGGGTGACCAAATCTCCGGGCCTGATCCTTTGGTAAATTTCAACTAAAGCTTCAGCCTGGTTATGGCTGGAATCTTTTTTAATGGTTTCCTCAATGTATTTCACGTCAGCATCATTATCAACATCCTGGAAAAGCTCTTTTAAAGAGTTATCTGAGACAATGCCAAAAGCCCTCAAGATAGTGGTGGCCGCCACCTTTCTCTTGCGGTCAATCTTAATGCCGACAAAGCCGGAAGCGTCTGATTCAATTTCCAGCCAAGCGCCCCGGTTAGGAATGATTTTAGCGCCAAAATAATGACGGCCGGCGATAACGTTGCTGGTGAAAAACACGCCAGGGGAGCGGATTAACTGGGCAATGGCCACTCTTTCAACTCCATTAACAACAAAAGTGCCCCTTTCTGTCATAATGGGAAAATCAGCCAAAAACACTTCTTGCTCTTTGACTTCCTTGGTTTTAATATTAACCAGCCTGATCTTGACCCTCATTGAAGATTCATAAGAAGAGTTATCATTCTTAGCTTCAAGGTCATTGGGATACTTTGTTTCATCAAGCTTGAAATCCAAAAACCAAAGTTCAAACTCTTTTTTAGTATAGTCTCTGATAGGAGAGGCTTCGGCAAAAAGGTCTTTAACGCCTTTTTCCATCAGCCACTGCCAGCTGTCTTTTTGTAAAGACCCCAAATAAGGCAGTTTAAAAGAGACGTTTGATTTAGAAAAAGATTTTGTCTTCATAACTTAGAAAAAGATTTTGGTTTCATAATCTTGCAAAGATACCCAAAAATCCCCGTTAAGAGTTGGGGAGTTAAAATTACAAAGCTTTAATTGAGCCGAGCAGGCTTCAAGATAAGTTTGGATTATTTATGCTCTAAACGACACAAAAAACCTAAAATGCCTCTAGGTTGCGCGTGCAACCATTATATTAAAATTCAGCATATTTTGTCAAGCTCTAAAAGTTCGCGTCCGATCCGCGGCACTTCTCTTCTAAAATACTTTTTGATTTCTTTCCAATTGGTTTTGAAAAAAACCTTGGGCATGGGTTCTAAATCCGCGTCAGCAAAATAGATTAAGCTTTTAAGAATGTGGTGATAGTTATGGGCAACTATTGGATATTAATAAAGAACATCATTTTTCCATTTCATGGTTTCATCACCAGAAGTTGCCATAGAGAACGCGTCTCGGGCCGGATGACCCGAGATTGCTCAATTATTTTACGCAATAAAGAACGGGGATATTCTCGCCACATCCAGCGCGCTTCGTTATCATTGCCAAAGTCTAAAATTCGCTCAATGATATAGCGACGGTGTTTTTTGAAATCAATGGTTTTCGGATCAACATCCCAAAAAAGAGAAGATCGGAATTTGATATTTTTAGCCTTTTTCTTTGCCATATACTTCATTATAGCGAAACGAGTTTCGATATACTTTATTATAGCGAAACGAGTTTCGATATACTTTATTATAGCGAAACGAGTTTCGATATATCATATTATAACACGCTTTAGTCTTTGTTTAAATCCCCAAGCTTCTTCAGTAAAATTTGGTTCTGCGGAGCCAACTCCAAAGCTTTTTTAATCTGAACCATGGCCTCGGCTTTATTCCCCTGCTTTTCAAAAGCCAAAGCCAGAGAATAAAGGCTGTCTAAATGCTGAGGGTTAAGCTTTAAGGCTTGCTGAAAAGAAACAATTGCCTCATTGGTCTGGCCCTGGTTAAAATAAATACGGCCGAGCTGGAAAGTAATGTCCGGATTTAAAGGATAAATATTTTGCAAATGGCTAAAAGAATTCAAAGCAGCTTCGGATCCTATTTGTTTTTCAACAATTAAGCTTAAAAAAATCTTAGGCTCAATTAAATCAGGCTTTAAGAGTTGAACTAGGGTAAAGTTATCTTTAGCTTGGTCAAAATTATTCTGGGAAAAATATACTTTCCCAAGCTTGAAATACAGCAAAGGATTGCTGGGCTCAAGTTCAGCAGCTTTGTTTAAAGCTGTTATACTCCAATTTTCAGCTCCGGTCACTAGTCCTAAAATTTCCTGGTAAGTCCCAGCCAAAGTTTCCCAACTAGCTACCCAGGCTGGAGCGGTTTTAGTTGAAGCATTAGCTGCTTGAACAGACCTGGTCACCAGCTGGAAAATGTCTAAAGTGTTTGATTCTGCTATGGCCTGGTTTAAAAGCGCCCGGCTCAGCATCACCTGGTACTGGGCAAAAAACGGATTAACTGAAACTGCTTTCTCTAGCCAGGAAACTTTAACTGAACTAGTCTGGCTTTGAAAACCCCGGTTGTAGAAATAGTCTCCAGAATAAATCTTAAAAGTCATTAAAACTACTGTTACTGTCAGCAAACTGACAAATCCCAAAAAAACAAGGTTTAAGTTTCGGCTTTTGAGAATTCTTTCCAAAGAAACTTCTTTAACAACTGAATTATCAGTTGCAATCAAAGATAGCATCAGCCAAAAAACAAATCCCAGAACAATGTTTTGGTAATAGACTGTCAAAACCAGAAAGCCAGCCAAAAAAGAGAAAAACAATGGTTTGGAAAAAGCAGCTTTCAAACCAAAACCAACAATCAGTAAAAACCCTATCAGTCCCAAAAGCCCGCAGCTCACAGCCAGCTCAACTAAATAACTGACGGGTCTGTCAAACCTGAGCTGCCAAAAAGAACTTTGGTTAAACTGGATTGGCCTGAACTTGGAAAAAGCATAGCTAAAGGTTCCGGGTCCTGATCCCAGAATGGGCTTTGAACTTAGAGATTGTTTTGCCAGCTGAAAACTGAACTGATGGTCCAAAGTCACTTCTTTAGCTAAGTTAAGTAAGTTTGGCATTAATAAAACCAAACCCATTAAAGCCAGAATAAAGATTAAAACCAAACTCAAAGACAAAAACTTGTCTTGTTTTTGAAGGCTTTTTACTAGCAGGAAAATCAAGTAAGCCCCACTGACAAAAACCAAAACCAGCCAGCTGGGCGTGTAATCAATTAATAAAATGAATGCTAGAAAAACAAAACTGAAAAACCTGAAGATCTTTTTGTCTTGGCCCAAGCTGACAAAAACCAAAGGAACCAGGAACATGGCCAAAGCTTCAAATGAAGGAGCCGCCAGATTTAAAGACCAGAAAACAGGCGCGCAAGCCAATAAAGCTGAAATAAGCAACAGCTTCAACAGCTTTTTATTCTGAGAATAACGGCTGATGCTAAAGTAAGCTAAAGCTAAACTGATCAAGGCTATTAGGCCGTCAGAAAACCTGCCATAAAAACCAAATAAGCTGACTAGCCGGTCATTTGAAAACAAAGCTGAAAAGCAAAAGATTAAAACAAAACCAGTTACCAGGGCGTCAAAGGGCCAGAAAACCCTAAGGGTTTTTGCAGAAATTTCTTTTGCCAAAGTCAGACCAAAACCTGCCAGGCTGAGCAAAAAAAGCAGACCCAGTTTGGGAAACTCCCAAGCTTCAAAAAACAAAGGCAGCCAGAAAATTGGCAAGAGCAAAACAAGCAGGCTTAGAATGTAACCTTGAAAACGCTCTAGTTTCATAACCTTGAAGACGCTCTACGCTCTAGTTTCATAACCTTGAAGATGCTCTAGCGTTATAACCTTGAAGACGCTCTAGTGTTATAAAAGATTATTGCTTAGGGTTTTTTGGCCGGACTAGGCGAGGGTGAAGCTTCGGCTTCAGTCCCTGGAGTTAACTGTTCTTCCGGAGTTTCCTGAATCGGAGGTTCAGGTTCGGTCAAACCTTCAAGAGCTGGTTTGCCGGCTTTCAAATTCTCAATAATCCCCCTAATTAAGGTGTTATCCTGATTAAGCTCGGCAATCTTTTCAAACTGCTCAATGGCTTTCTGGGTTTCTTTCTTATTGTCATAAATCAATCCTAGGAAATACCTGGCATTGGCATAATTTGGATCCAAAACAACCACTCTTTCAAATTCAGCCTGGGCTTTGTTTATCTGATTGTCAGCCTGATAAATCAAACCAAGTTGGAAGCCAAGGCCAGTGTCAAACGGAGCCAAAACCTTGGTTTCTTCAAGTTTGGTAATGGCATCGCTGATCTTGTTTTCCCTAATATCAATCATGGCCAATTGGAATCTCGCTTGGGCATAGTCTGACTTTAACTGCAAGGCTTTTTCAAAGTTTTGCCTGGCCTTGTTTAAAGCTTCCTGTTTTTCTGCTCCTTTTTCCTTGTCCTGGGCTAAATTGTCAGCCCTGGTGCCATAAACCTGGCCAATGGCCGTGTAAATAAAAGGATTAGTCGGATCAAGTTTGGCTGCTTCTTCATAGGCTTTAATGGCCCATTCATCCGAACCCTGGATCAAAGACATAATGTTGTTATAAACATAACCCCTGACCGTCCAGTTAGCCACGTTTTTAGTGGCTGAGTCAGTCGAGGACTTGGCAGCCTCAACCAATAAAGAAATCAAATTGCCGACATTCTGGCTCATCTGTTCCTGGGTCAGATTTTGCTTTTGCAGCTCGTCATTAATCCTGAAAAGATAAACCTGGGACAAATCTCTCCAGTAATTATCCTGCTTGCCATTGGTCAGCCTGACTGCCTTGCTCAAGTAATTGATGGCCGCGTCATTATTTCCCTTCTGAACTTCAACCAAAGCGTTCAAATAATTGGTTTCCGCAAAAAACCTCTGGCCCTGGGAAAAGAAAACTACCATGGAAATAATCAACACGGTGATAAAGGCAAAGGAAACTACAACCGTAATCCAGGAAGCGCTCAGCTTTGATTTCTTGACCTGAACAGCGCCTTCAACTGGTTCAGCCAAGGCCTGGAAATTAAAAGTCTTGGTTTTGGATCCGGCCAAGCTAAAGATCAAAGCCACCAGCAGCCAGAAAAGAAACATCAAAGATAAGTTGCTGGGATAAAACAGCAAGCTGACCACGGCGCCGACAAAACTGGCAAAAACGCCAATGGTCATCACCCAGGTAAGGCTTTCCTTTTTAGCTTCCCTGGAAATAACTGCCTTAAAACCAACCCAGGCACTGACTAAAATCACTCCTATAAAAGAAAGGAAGCCAAAGATGCCGGTAGTGGCCAACCTATCAGTCATTTCTGAAGAGCCTGAGCCAAACCTGGTTCCCCAAAAAGCAGTTTGGTTGATTTCAATGGGTTTATACATTGAATAGTCATAGATAAAGGTGCCAGGGCCTGAACCAACCAGCCAGGATAACGGTGACCTAAAGCTTTTAAGGGTTTGCCAGGCAATATTAAAGCTGGCTCCCAGAGACGGGGATACTTCAGCCGGCAAATCAATGGTTGGGAAAACCGCAGTCCTCATCACCAGGGCAAACAAAGCCATGGCCAAAAACAGCATGGGCAGGAACAGCCAGCTCAAACTGAACACTTCTCTTCTGGAAATGCCGAAAATCAGGATGACTGAAGAGCTGATCAAGAGCACCAGCCAGGCAGTCTGGAAATTGACAGCCAGCAACACCAGCAAGGATAGGGCAATAAACAGCCAAACCAAGCCTTTGACCAGTTTTGATTTGGAAACAAAAATGACGCTGGCGGCCAAAGGCAAAACCGTGGCCAGAAAAATGGCCAAAGAATTGACTGAGCCAATGGTGTTAAATGAGGTTGATTTGCTAAAGTCAAAAGGAAACGGAAACTTTCCCAATAAATGGGGCAGGGCAATCATGGAAACCAATAATCCCGAGACAGCCAAGACCAAAATCAAGCCGAAAATGTCTTCCGGTTTCTTAAATAAGTTGCTGACTAAAAAGTAAAACAAGACCAAAGCCAGAGTGGTCAAGAAACTTGAGGAAATCACTAAGGGCCAGCCCCAGAAACTGGCATACTGGTAAGCTGATCCCAAAGTTGACAGGCCAATTATTAAGACAAAGACAAAGGCTGGCAGACTAAACCAGCTCAGGTCCAAAGAAATCTTTTCTTCAATCAAAGATTTCAATAACCAGGCGAAAAGCGACACTAACACTAACACCGTCAGCAAAATTTGCTTGTTAAAGTCTAAAACGTTGCTGGTGGAGGGCAAAAAGAACAACGGTAACAGGAAGACTAAAAGAAAGATTCCTGTTCTCGAGAGTTTTTGCCAGCTCCTAGTTTGAGTCGATGTATCTAACATGTTTTTTTATTATTTTATTAAATTGCCTAATTAGTTATTATAACGCGTAGCGATATATCAATTATAGCGTGTAACGATATATCGGGCAATCCGCCCATTGTAACTTAATTTTGCTTTATTTCCTAGTCCATAATTTAATGTTATTGAATTATTAATTTTAAATGATGTTTTCACAGTGGTTTAAACGTTCCACAGAATAATCTTTTTTCAGAACAATGCAGACAGCGTCTATCCGGCAAGAACCTTTCCATTTAATTCTGGCCGTGTAAGCCGTTGCATTACCCCAAAGCTTTCTCAATTTTTTTCTATCAATGGTTTCTTCGGGACTGCCAAAATTCTCTCCTATTTTCGTCCTCACTTCTACAAAAACCAATTCATTTTTCTGCTTTGCCACTAAATCGATCTCCGCGTATTTTGTCTTGTAATTTTGCTCAATTATCTTATATCCTTTTTTCTGCAAATATTCTTTGGCAATCTTTTCA
>JAHIOR010000070.1 GCA_018895125.1 Patescibacteria group bacterium
AGCTTGTTGTTGGTCCGGAAAAGATACAAATTAGGGTCGAGAAATTAAAACAATATGGTCTTGACTCGAAGTTTACTGAGCGGACCTTAAAAGTCGCTCGGCAAACAGTTAAAAGGCTTCTAACCGACCACTGTTAAAGCTCGGCATAGCGTTATTAATTCGTTGCCGCCGAGCTTTTCTTTTTTTAACATAACCTGCTTGGTCTTGATTCTTTGGTCTGGCCGCTTTTTTTTGTCAAAAGGAGCGACTTTTATATAATTTCAAGGAAATTGCCCGAGGTCTGACCTCGGGCGTTGGATTTTGTTTTTGTGCGAAACCCCTTGTGCTAAGCCGGGCTTAGCACAACGGGGTAAACATAAATAAGGGTATTTTTAGTTTTTCAGAGCTTTGGCTACCGCGTCAACCAAAGCCTGATAGTTAAAGTATCCCAGAAGCTGTTGTTGCCAATTCTGGTCATTAATATTAATCACCGGATCAACGCCCTTGCCTTCAATAGGCTGGTTATCGTCTCTTAAAGTTAAACTATGAACCAATAGAATTGAATATTTCCCTGAACTGTCCAAAGTCTGCTTTAAAGGAAAAGTATTTTCAACCGTGCCCCAGCCTTTAGTGGGAACGCCAACTAAAATGCCAACATTATACTTTTTTAAAACTGCAGCCATTAGCTCAGCTGATGATTGGGTTTGACCGTCAATTAACACAACTACTTTCTTATAGCGTACCAAAGAAGCCAGCCAGCCAACCTGGGTTTTAAAGGGCTGGTATTCTTCCTGATGAAAGAATTCATAAGCAAGCTGATTTTGCCCTATAAAAGGTCCTAAGAAATACTGCAGCAGGTCAATAGAACCGCCAATATTTCCTCTCAAGTCCAATATTAAAGCAGTGGGGTTTTCTGTCTTGTCTATATTGTTTGCTGTCTTTTGAAACTCTTCAAAACTTTGAGGAGACAGCTTGGTCAGCTTAATGTAAGCAATATCAGGATTAGTTATGTCAGTTAAAATAGTGGGCTCAACCCCGGTCTGGTCATATGTTTGTCTGGCTTGTTCTTTAGAAAGAGCTGTAAAAGCTCTTTCAGCCATGGCCAGCTCTTGAGCTGCTTCAGGAGAAGTGTCTTTTTCAGGAAGCAATTCAACCTTTTTCTCCTCATAAGCTTGAGCTATCTGTTCTTGGGATGCTGTTTTATCAACACCCAAAGATTCATAAAGATCAACTCCCTTGTCTATATTACTAACAGTCTCCCTTAACTGGGTTTCCTGTTGCTGGGTATAAAGCTGGCTGCGGCCAAAGGGCTTTAGATTAACCAAAACAATATTAACCACATTAGTGACAAACTCTTTTTTCTTGTCTTTATCTAAATCCTTAATGGCTCTAAAAATCATTTCCTGAACGCCTTTAGAATCCTGAGTATCTAAAACCTGGGGGAAGTTGGAGATTTTTTCTGTTGCCAGTTTGAAAAGTTCGGCCAGCTGTTCATCAGTAATCTTTTCCCAATAGTTTTCTTTAATGGTGTCATAGGCTTCGGAGGTAAACTCCATGTAAATATCTTTTTGAAAAAGACTGTTAAGCCCCTGATGCTTAAAATAAAGATAACCGCCGGCCAGGCCAAAGCCAAAAATGGCTACTATTATTAAACCAAGAATGATTTTTGAATATGGTTTGAAATTAATCATATATAGATAATATAACTTTTATCTTTCAATGAAAAGAGTCTTTGGTCTTTCTTTAATCAAGAGACAATGATATTATTGTAAAATACTTATGTCAGAACAAGATGTTTCTATTGTGGTTCCGGTCTTTAATGAAGAAAGGACCGTAGCTAGTGTTGCCCGGGCCCTAGTCAAGCTAGAGCCTGGTTTTGAACTTATTTTCGTTAATGACGGTTCAACCGACAACAGCCAGGAAGTTTTAGAAAAGTTTGCTGACCGAATTAAGATCATCAGTTTGAAAAGAAATCACGGCAAAGGCTTTGCTTTAGCTATTGGCGTGAAAAGAGCCAATGGCAAGATTATTGTTTTCTTAGACGCTGACTTAGTTAATTTAAAACCAGAACATGTTGAAAGGATGGTCATGCCTTTATTAATCAATCAGGCTCAAGTAGTTATCGCCAGCATTTCTTCAACCTCGGGTCTATTTGATCCCTTGACCTTATTCAGCGGCCAAAGAGCCTACTTTAGAAAAGATCTTTTCCCTTATCTAAGCCAAATGTCCAAAACCAGATATGGCATTGAGGTTTATCTGAATAAAACTTTGAGAAAGAAAAAGACCAAGATAATCAAGCTCAAAGATATTTCCTATGTTCTCAAGAAACATAAAATGGATTCATCCAAGTTGCCGTCAATATATCTTAAAGAAGTTTTAGATATTACCAAAACCATTGCTCAGATTAACGGCATGAGTTTGAAGAAAGCTAAATCTGTTTACAATAAAGAAAAGATAAAGTCCCTCAAGGATCTGTTAAAAATGATAGGCGAATCCGAAGACATGATGGAGGATCTTAAGGAAGTGAAACGATATATTAACTCTTACTTGGCTAAGCATTTTAAGTTTAAGAATAACAATGAAAATTCTTACTAGAATTTACAGACATATTTTGTGATTAAGGTATAAAATGAATAACATTTCTGTCATTTAAACGATTTAATAGCAACTAGTAAGGATAAGAAATGGCCTTTAGTAACAGCTTTTAAAAAACGGATTGTTTTCAATATTCAATTAACTAAACAAGTTTTTAAAAAATTATTTAATTTAAGATGATTATCAAGAAAATAAAGATGAGTAAAAAGAATCTTTTGATTGCAAGCGCAGTTGTTTTAATTGTTATTGTCGGTGTAGTTATTCTGAAATCAAGAAATAAGATTGGTTATGACTTTGTTATGGCCCAAAAGGGGACTCTAATACAAGAGGTTAATGTTTCCGGCCGTCTCAAGCCAAGGCAAGGCCTTGATATGGGTTTTGAAACTTCGGGCCGGGTCAGCCGGGTTTTGAAAAGAATCGGCGATCAGGTTTTTGCCAATGAAAAGATTATTGAGCTTGATGCCAGCCAGCTCTATAGCCAACTGAATCAGGCCGAGGCCGGCCTGGCTGCTGAACAATCTCGCTTCAACGAACTCCAATCTGGCACCAAGCCAGAAGAGCTGTTAGCAGCTAGAACCCTTGCTTCGGGTTTGGAAAAGTCCTTGGCTGAAGTTAAGGCAAACAGAAAAGCAATCCAAGATAAAGCCGTGGCAGACCTTGATAACACTTACAGCAGCGCTTTGGCTAGTTTACAGAAATCAGTCAGCTATGCGAAAAGCTCTCTTTATACCCTGACTGACATTCAATACAACCATTTTTACAGCAATAATACCGTGGCTGATGCCAAGGCCAGGGCAGTACTATATTTACTAGGAGCAGCAGATGCCGGCCGCTGGACAAACTCGTCAATTTCCAGTCTTTCTGGCGGCGCTTTTGGCCAGGTTCAAAAAGCCATTGCCAGTCAGGTCCAAGCTGATATTGACCAGGCTTTAGCTGAAACAAGTTTTGCTTTGCAGCAAGTCAAAACTGCTCTTGATTCATTGCCGGTGAGCGATCAGCTGACTAGTACTGAGAAAGCCAATCTATCTTCTGAAAAGACTAATGTTTTAGCTGAGATTTCAACTGTTTCCAGCAAAGAACAAACTATTCTGGTTCAGAAATCAACCAATATCTACAACTTGGCTGTGGCTGAAGCTAGTGTTACCAGTGCTCAGAATTCATATAATTCAGCCTTAGACCAACTTGCTATTAAGGAAGCTGGGGCTACCCAAAACCAACTTTTAATCCAGCAATCTTTAGTTGATGCTGCTTTTGCAGCTGTTCAGAATATTAAAAGTCAGCTGGCTAAGACAATGATTTTTTCTCCGATCAACGGCATTGTCACTAAATTGGAAGTTGAGGTTGGCGAAAGCGTTAGTCCTAATATGGTAGTTTTATCAATAATGTCTGCTTCTGAATTTGAAATAGAGTCCAGAGTGGCTGAGGTTGATATTGCCAAGATTAAGATTGGGGATTCAGCCAACGTGACTTTGGATGCATACGGATCTGATGTGGTTTTTAAAGCTAAGGTGGTTAAAGTTGATCCGGCTGAAACCATTATCGAGGGTTTGTCGACCTACAAAGTAACTCTTCAGTTTGTTGATAAGGATGATCGCTTGAGGTCAGGAATGACTGCTGACATTGATATTTTAACAGCTGAAAAACAAGAAGTTATTTTAATTCCCCAGCGAGCCGTATTTACTGAAAATGGGGATAAATTTGTAAGAATTTTAAAAAAGGGAAATGAGGTCGAAGCTATAAAAGTGAAGACTGGCCTGAGGGGATCGAATGGAGAGATCGAGATTATTGAAGGTTTGAATGAAGGGGATAAGGTAGTTACTTCAATAAAAGAAAACTAGTTTCTATATATTGGTGTTGCGTCGCTCATAACTAAAGAGATTTTTAAAATGGCTTTTATTCAAGTTGAAAATCTAGAGAAAATATATTTAACCGGCGAATTAAAGACTGAAGTCTTGAAGAACATTAACTTTTCAATTGAGAAAGGTGAGTTTGTGGCTATCATGGGACCATCTGGCTCGGGCAAGTCAACCCTGCTGCACATTCTTGGCTTTTTAGACAAGCCAAGCAAGGGAAAGTATTTATTTGAAGGCAAGACCATAAATGAATATACTGATGACGAACTGGCTAAGATCAGGAACAGCCGGATGGGATTTGTTTTTCAATCATTCAATCTTTTATCCAGAACGAGCGTTTTAGATAATGCCAGGCTGCCATTGGCATATTCTTCCATTAAAGAAGAGCTGTGGAACAAGATTGCCTTAAAGGCAATTGACGAGGTTGGTTTAAGCCATCGCCAAGAATATCGGCCTTCTCAGCTTTCCGGAGGCGAACAACAACGGGCAGCCATTGCCAGGGCTCTGGTGGTTAATCCCGGGGTTATTTTTGCTGACGAACCTACTGGTAATCTTGATTCAAAAACAGGCTTGCAAATTATTAATATTCTCAAGAAACTGAATCAGGAAAAAGGCCATACCATTATTTTGATTACCCATGAGCAGGAAGTCGCGGATTTTGCCCAAAGAATTATCCGCCTTAGGGATGGTGAGATAGAAAGCGATAAAAAAATATGAATTTAAAATACAGCCTTAAAACATCTTTTGAAGCCTTAAGGGCCAATAAATCCAGATCTGTTTTAACGATCTTGGGAATTGTTATTGGTATTACTGCCATTATCTTGATTATGTCCATTGGCCAGGGCGGCCAGGACCTGATTCTGAGCCAAATCCAAGGCATGGGAGCCACTACTCTGGCGGTTCAGCCCGGCAGAGAGCCCAAAGGCTTTTCTGACATGGCTTCGCTGTTCTCCGATTCTTTAAAAGAAAAAGATTATCTGGCTTTGAAAAAAAAGAGTAATGTTCCCAGTGTTGTCGAGGTTATGCCCGAAGTCATTACCAGTGCTACCTTGAGTTTTGAAGGAGAGACTAAGCAGGTCAGCGTTATCGGCGCTTCTGAAGTCTTAGCTGAGATCCTGAATATTTATCCTTCGGAAGGAAGTTTCTTTACTGAAGAGGACATTATTGCCAGGAACAGCGTTGTTGTCATTGGTTCTGAAGTCAGGGAAGACTTATTCGGGTTTTCCGAAGCTGTCGGTCAAAAGATCAGGATCAAGAATCGAGACTTTAGAGTGGTTGGAGTTTTCCCTCAAAAAGGACAAGTATCAATGTTTAATATGGACAGCATGGCAGTTGTGCCTCATACCACGGCTCAGAAATATCTGACCGGCACTAATTATTACAACGAAATCATTTTAAAAGCAGTTTCTGAAGCAGCTGTTCCCCAGGCAGTCAGAGAGATTGAAGCAACGCTGAGGGAATCCCATAATATTACTGATCCCAGCAAAGATGATTTCCAGATTCATACCCAAGCTGACCTTGTTGAGCGGGTTAGCACTATTACTAATATTTTAACAGCCTTATTATTATCAATAGCAACCATTTCCTTGATAGTAGGCGGCATTGGCATTATGAACATAATGCTGGTTTCGGTAACAGAAAGAACCAGGGAGATTGGTTTAAGAAAAGCTGTCGGGGCTACTCAAAAAGACATTCTGACCCAGTTTCTGCTGGAATCGGTTTTATTAACTGGTATTGGTGGAGTGATTGGCATTATTGCCGGGGCTATTCTTGCTTTTTTAATCTCTTTAATTTTGAGCCAGGTTTTAAAATTAAACTGGGCTTTTAGTTTTCCTGTTTCAGCTGCCATAGCCGGGCTTTTGGTTGCCGGCTTGGTGGGTCTGATTTTTGGCATTTATCCGGCTAAAAAGGCGGCTGCCAAAGATCCGATCGAAGCTTTAAGGTACGAGTAAAGGTGGAAAATTGACAGAAATTCTTTTAAACAATATTATTAATTATTAATTATTAAATAAAAAATATGCCAAATTCTTCATCTAATCCAGTCGGTTCATTAATCAGCCTTTTATTGTTTCTAGTTTTTGGCGGCTGGTTTGCAGTTAAAGCCGGACTTATTTCCGGCGGTTTGCTTTCTTTCGGCGGCTTGTTATTACTGGCAATCATACTGCTGATTTCCGGTTTAAGAGTTGTTAATCAGTATGAAAGGGGAGTTATCTTAACTTTAGGCAAATATACTTCAACTAGACAGCCTGGTTTAACCTGGATTTTTCCCGGCATTCAGAATATGTCAAAAGTTGATATGAGAATCATCACCACTAATATTCCTCAGCAGGAAGTCATTACCAAGGATAACGTGCCGGTTGGCACCAATGCAGTGGTTTACTTTAGGGTGGACTCGGCAGAAAAAGCCATTCTGGACATTGAAAACTTTTCTAAAGCTGTCAGAGAGTATGCTCAAGCAGCTTTAAGAGACGTCATTGGCGGCATTGAACTGGACACCTTATTAGCTGAAAGAGAAAAAATAGCTGATGAA
>JAHIOR010000071.1 GCA_018895125.1 Patescibacteria group bacterium
AATTTAAGCTTTAGCGAAAATAAGCAAGCTTGTTTCTAACAAAATCAAGGTTCCCTTAAATAATGTATTTGCCTTTTTTTGCATCCCCTAAAAGCCTGCCATCCTCTAAACTAATGACTCTTTTTTCCAGATTATTGACAATATCCTGATCATGGGTGGCTAAAATAACAGTTTCCCCTAATTCATTAATCTTTAACAATAGCTTAATGATATCCCAAGTATGGTAAGGATCAAGGTTGCCAGTAGGTTCGTCGGCAATAATCAGCTTGGGCCGATGAATTAAGGCCCTGGCAATAGCCACTCTTTGCTTTTCCCCTCCGGAAAGTTCAGACGGAAAGTGTCTGGATCTTGATTCAAGGCCGACTATTTTCAAGGCCTTGGGCACCTCGTCTTTGATTTGTTTGTCAGAAGCGCCAACTACTTCAAGGGCATAGGCGACGTTTTCAAAAACAGTCTTTCTGGGTAAAAGCTTGTAGTCTTGAAAAACAACTCCGATCTGCCTTCTTAATTCTGGTAAATCTTGCTTTTTAAGCTTATTAACCTCGATATTCCTGATTGTTTTTTGCTCATCAATAAAAGAAAAAAACACCCGGCCAGAACTTGGTCTTTCTTCTCCAATCAGCATTTTAATAATAGTTGTTTTTCCAGATCCAGACCGACCGGCAATCAAAACAAACTCTTTGTCATTGATTTCAAAAGAAATGTCCTTCAGGGCCTCAGTGGGCTTGGGATTGAAGTTATTGGCCGGATAAATTTTATTTACTCCCTGGAATCTGATCATTTTCTTAATTTTATTTCGCTCTCAATAAATTCGTCCAAGTCTCCGTTCAAAACAGCTTCAACATTATTGGTCTCTGTCTGCGTCCTCATATCTTTGGCTAGTTTATAAGGATGCAGGACATAAGACCTGATCTGGTTGCCCCAGCTGGCTGACTGTTTTTTGCCCCTGATCTTTTCCATTTCCTCCTGTTTTTTTTCCTCTTCCAGAACGGCTAATCTTGAAGTCAGCATAGCCATGGCCTTTCTCCTGTTATCAGCCTGGGTTCTTTCTATTTGGCAGGCAACAATGATTCTGCTGGGCAAATGAATAATCCTGACTGAACTTTCCCTTTTGTTGACATTCTGACCGCCCGGGCCCGAGGCCCGGTAGAACTCAATCTTAATGTCTTCGGGCTTTATCTCCATTTCTTTCTCGTTTTCTATCTCGGGAATCACTTCCACTCCGGCAAAAGAAGTATGCCGCAAAGACTGACTGGAAAAAGGTGAAATCCTCACCAAACGATGAATCCCGGTCTCTCCCCTTAAAAGTCCGTAAGCATTCTTGCCTTTTATCTCAAGCGTCACTGACTTGGTCCCGACCCTACCCTCGGGCCCTCCGCCTTCGCCAAAAGACTGTTCCAAGATCATTGTTCTCCATGTCCTGGCCTGGCAATAGCGTTCATACATCCTCAAAAGCATAGTGGCCCAATCCTGGCTATCTTGGCCTCCGGCTCCGGCGGTAATAGTCAGCAAAGCGTTGTGACTGTCGTATTTGCCGGAAAGAAAGATCTTCAGCTCTTCTTTCTTGATTTTCTTTTCAAAATCAATAATCTTTGCCTCCAGTTCTAATGTCATAGTCTCGTCTTTGCCGAAAGCCTTTTCCAACTCCGCAATTTCTTCCATTTCTTTTTCCAGCAGAAAAAAGCTGTCTTGTTGCTCCTTTAAAGAGGAAAGCTGCTGCAAGGTTTTCTTGGCCAAATCCTGGTTTGCCCAGAACTCTGGTTTTGCTGAAAGCTCTTCTAATTTTTTTATCTCCTGCTGCTTTTTGGCTAAGTCAAAGACATTCCGCGAGATCGCGGAGTTTAATTACTAAGCCTGCTATCTTTTCTTGAATAGGCTTCATGCTTTCGAATTTATTCTAGCAGAAAATAATGGAAAATTAAAGACTTCTGCCTATTAAGATAGAAAGCTTTTATTTATTTTCTCTCCAATAATATCATTGCATCAGTATACAACTTCAATGCTTTTTGTTTATCTTTCTTTTTTTGCAATAACCATTTTTGGTGATCCTCAACCTGTTTAGCGAGAAGAACTAGTATTTGCTTCATGCTTTTCTTACCTGGACCGCCAAAGGACTTAGTAAGTCCGATAATTATCTCTGGCTCCTGCCACGCGACAACCTGACTTTCGGTGATCGGCAACACTAAACCTTCTTCATTTAAGGATTGATAAAGCGCTGCAAATGTTACTTTGTCATGCCCTGCACTCTTTTTTACTGCCCTTTCAATAACTACCTTAACTTGACGCATTGGCAAATTATACGTCGCTACCAATTGTTCCATAAGCGTGGTGGCGCCAATAAAACCTTTATGGCATTGAGCTTCCATAATCTTAGTATTAACTGTCATGCTCGAAAGCGCTCCGGCAAGAATCGTTGGCGCTAGCTCACACTCAGACAAAAGATCCATCACAATATATTTAGTCCACTGTGAATCACGATTAAAACCGATGAAATTATTCTTTCCCATTGAAAGTAAACTTAAAAGCTGTCCCTGGGCAAAACCAGCTTTCCCCTTAATTATCTCTAAGGGATCTGGATTTTTCTTCTGTGGCATAATAGAACTGCCAGTTGAAAACTCATCGGCTAGTTTCACCATACCAAACTCTGGCATTGAAAGAATAATAAGGGTTTGAGCAATAAGAGATAAATGATTCATAAGAATAATAACGCTATATGCCAAATCTGCTTCTGTTTCCCAGCGATTGGTAATAGCATCCATTGAATTCGTATCGGGACCATCAAAAGCTAAAAATTTGGCAGTTAATACCCTATCTACTGGAAAGCTTGTGCCATAAGAAACTGTGTTTCCCAGGGGGCTAACGTTATGAAGACTATACCAACCCTTAAAACGCTCAATATCCCGATTAATCATTGTTGCAAAACCCGCCAGAATATGACCGAAGGTCGTTACCATTGCATGCTGATGATGAGTAAAACCTGGAAATGGCGCTGATTCATATTTTTTAGCCAGCCCGATCAGTGTTTGAACAAGCTCAACGCTGTTGTTTATAAACACCAGCACCTGGTCTCGCAGATACAGCCTCATATCAGTCACTATTTGATCGTTTCTAGAACGCGCTGTGTGAAGCTTACCCGCTATTTCAATCCCCAATTCTTTAATAAGCCATGATTCAATGTTTGTATGAACATCTTCTTTATTGGGATCAAGAAGGAAATTATCTTTGACTGCTAATTGCTCAAGCTTAAGCAGCCCTTTGAGAATTTTTTTTGCCTCGAACTTAGAAATAATTCCGGTTTTTTCTAACATTAAAGCATGGGCTTTGTTTGTCCATAAATCATAGGGAATTAATTTTAAGTCAGCTGGAGATATGCTTGTTACATCACGACCAGAAGTAAACGCAATTACTGCTTCCGATGGCTTTTTGGTAAAAGCAGCACCCCAAAGTTCTGATACTTTTTTTCTAGAATTATTCTTTTTCATTGGTTTCTTAATTTATCTGGATTATTTTATCTCTTATTAGATTTATTCTTTACCTGATTTGCTAATTTCATTTGCAGTGAATAAATCTCAATAAAACCGGCACTAGCATTAACATTAAACTTATATC